>CAZIRH010000333.1:0-5587 GCA_964541065.1 uncultured Solibacteraceae bacterium | reverse complement strand
CCGCGGAGCTGAGTCTGGCGGCCGCGGTGCTGCTGGGGATTGGCGAAACCTACGTCGGCGTCCTCATCCTGGTGCCCAGGTTCCGCCGCTGGGGCGCATGGCTCACCGGCCTGATGCTGGTGGCCTTCCTCGTCTACATCGGCGTCAACTACGGCGCCCTGCGCGGCGAGGAGTGCAACTGCTTCCCCTGGGTGAAGCGGGCGGTGGGACCCGCCTTCTTTGTCGGCGACCTCATCATGCTGGCGCTGGCGGTGATCGCCGGGATTTGGTCCCGAGGCCCTGAGAGCCCGCGCAGCGCGGCACTGGTGCTGGGCGCCGTGACGGTGTTTGCGCTGGCGTCCCTAGGGGTGACGGCGGCGCGGCAATCGACCGTGACAGCCCCGGCGTCGATTGCAGTGGATGGGCGGCCGTTCCCGCTGCGCCAGGGACGCGTGTTCCTGTACTTCTACGACCCGGAGTGCTCGAACTGCGACGCCGCCGCGCGCCTGATGGCGCACTACAACTGGAAGGACACCGCCATCATCAGCGTGGCCACGGCTCAGCCCCAGTTTGCGCGGGAGTTCATCCGGGCCACCGGCCTGCGCGGCCTGATCTCGACCGACGCCGAACTGCTTCGCAAGACGTTCTCGTTTGTGGACCCGCCTTACGCGGTAGCCCTGGAAAACGGTCGCCAGAAGGCCGCCTTCAGGCATTTCGACCGCCAGCAGCCGGAGGCCGAGCTGCGCAAGCTGGGGTTCATCCACTAACCCTAACGGCCCCGGCGAGCGGGCCTACGCGTCCCCAGTCCCTCCGCGATCATGGCCGTAACCAGGGTGTTGAGGCTTACCCCTTCCCGGCGCGCCCTGGCCACCAGGCGTGTGTGGAGACTTCTCGGGACCCGCTGGCGCCATTGCCCGCTGGCCGATCCGCCCGGCTTGGGCAGCGGGTCACCGAACTCCACGCTGGTCAACAGGTAGCTCTTCAGCGCATCGCGGCCGTGGGCGATGGCTTCCTCCGGGGTCTCACCGTCAGAGATGCACCCGGGGGCATCCGGGTACTCGACTAGAAACCCACCCCCCTCCTCTTCCGTCAATGGCCGGATCGTGAACGAGTACGCGTCCAGATTCAGGTGCTTAGGTAGTCGTTTCACTGGATACCCTCCACCGCCTCGATCATCTGGAGAAATCGCCGCACATACACCGGCTTGATCGGCCTGTGGGCCGGGACCGTGAGCAGCGGGCCCTGGGGATGACGGAAGGTGACATGGCTGGTCCCGTGCTGGCGGTACTCGACCCCGCAGCGGCGTGCCACGACCTTCAGATCCTCGATCCGCCAGTCGCGCGGGCTGGCTCGCATGCGGCTGAGGATGGCGGCCGCGCCGGGCATACCTGATGGTACCGCCCGTGGTACCAAGAGTCAAGCGACGGATGAACTTGGTGCGCGGGTCACGACGAGCCTCTCGGCCTCCCCCTTGACCGGTCGCCAGAGGCCTGCCACCCGCGCGAGCGCGGGCACTCCGGGCGGAGGCGGCGCGCCGGGCGCAAGCTGCGCCCAAACCTCGCCGGACCCGCCCGCGGCACGAAGCGCCGCGCCGGACCAGCCCGGGTGCCGCTTCCACTCGCAGTCCAGCTTCTCGCCGGAGGAGCGCACCGCCATCACCGCGGCGATCCTCGTCTCGGCGGCGGGGTGCGTGGTCGTGGCCCTGAAGTGCCACTGGTTGGGGCGCTGCTCGTGGTATTCGGGCGGATTGCCCTCGTTGTACGGCGTGTCGAACTGATCGGTGAGGTGAAAAGCCAGCCCGGCGGCGCAATCCAAGCGGACGGTGAGCGATGCTCCCCCGCGGGCGGAGGTCACCGTGCCGGCCTTCTCGTCCACCTCCATCTTCTCCAGGGCGTGGAGCAGCCAGTCGAAGCGCGCCGCAGCGGAGGCCGCAAGCTCATCCAGCACGACGAACAGGCCGGGCCGCAGGAACAGCACGTGCCGCAGGAAAACCCTCAGCTTCCCGTCATAGGCCGCCGCGGCGTCGCCCGAAACGTAGGTGAGCGCCCGCTGGTGCCGGAAATCGACGATGCGCCCGCGGGCCTCCGGCGAGCGCACGGCTTGTCCCACGCCGTCCACCAGGATCGAGTTGTTGGCCTTGGTCTGGCGCGTCCAGTCGGCGTGGTGCGGCATGCCGTAGGCGGGCCCGTAGTAGCCCGAGGCGATGGCCAGCGCGCGTCCGCCTTTGAGGATGCAGAAGGAATTCTGGTCGGCGTGGCTGTGGCTGACGCTGCCGTAGGGGCTGCTCTTGAACAGGAAGAAAGTGTCCTCCTCCGGGCGGTCGAGCGCGCTGTGCAGGCCGGCCCAGCCGATGCCGCGGAAGACGGCGGCGTTGGGCAGTTTCGAGGGTGCGACCGGCTGCACGGTGTCTTCGGTGAGCATGGCCACCAGCGGGTCGGAGACGCCTTCGGCCAGCCCGCCCGCCTGCCGCGCCCACCACACGCCGGCCGGATCCTGGAAGTACCGGCCGTGATGCGCCATCAAGACGGCGCCCGCGGCACCCACGCCGCCGCCGTCGGCGCCGTCGCCGAAAGGCTTGCTCTCGCCCTTGGGCGAGGCGCAGTAGAGGAAGAAGCGCCGCACGCTGCGGAAAAACGGCCGCCGGTAGAGATCGAAGCCCGTGGCGGCGCGCAGCGCCTCGATGGCCGGAAGGTACAGCGTGTTGTAGGAGAGCGCGTAGCTGAGGCCCTCGGCCCAGCCGCCCTCAGCATCCCCCCAGTGGGGGTAGAAGGTGGTGAGGGCGCGCAAGGAGTAGTCCAGCCACTCCGCGGCGTCCGGCGCCTCGCCCTTCATCACCACGGCGTACTCGCTGAGGTAGGCGATCAGGCGCCCGTTGTGGCTCTCGGCAGGCGTCGCCAGATAGTCGGCGCGCCGCAAGCGCCGCAAAACCTGCCGCGCCCGGGCCATGGTCAGCTCACGCACGCGCCGGCGCTCGTCGTCGCTGAACAGGTCATAGAGCCAGTCGTAGGCGCGATGCCCGTGCCGGGCCATGCTCAAGCCCGGTTCGTCGCCGAAGGGCGACAGCACTGACATCGTGCCTTCTACGCCCCAGGTCTCGACCTCCAGCAGGATGCGCTTGGCAGCCAGGCCGTAGCGCTCCTCGCCCGACAGCAGGTAGGCCAGCGCCAGAGGGCTCACGGCCCGGTCGATGTATCTGCGGAACTCGCGGAAGTAGGCCGTGTAACCCATCCGCTGGCGGGTCTTGCCTTCGAAGGTGTCGTAGGCGGGGCGCCGGGGTAGCGGGGTCTGGAGCGCGCGCTCGGCCAGACTCCGGAGCGCATCCCAGGCCGCGCGCCGCCCGCTCTGAAGCGACCGCCGCACTTCGGGCAGCGCGTCCTTCAGGAAGACGTACCGCGGGTGCGCCGCAGGCACCCGGGCCAGCAGCGCTCCGGGTTCCTCCCAGGGCAGCTCCGGCAGGCCCGCGGCCATGCGGAAGCGCCACGCGCCGCGGCGGGCCGTGGCCCCGCCCGCGCCATCCGAGGCTTCCACGTCCCAGGTGTGCTCGCCGGGCGGCAGGGTTCGCGCCGGCAGGTGGACGGGATCCTTCAGCCCGGCCGCATCGTAGATCACGCTGCCGGTGGAATTTCGAATCAGCAGGCGGTAACTGTCGGCGCCTGCCACACGCCACCAGGCGAAGCCGGGCGGGTTGATGGCCGGGGTGGCGCCATCGGCCGGAGTGGGAAACAGCGCGCGCTCGGGCTGCTCCTCCGGGAAGCGCACTTCAGCCGCGCCGGCAGGCAGCCGCAAGGCCGGGCCCGCGGCGGGCAGGGTCTTCAGGAAGGACCGTCGTGACGATGGCATGTTACTTTCGGTCTATAATCGCATTTTCGAGCGGAGCACGATGAGCGCACACGAAGCCTTTCATTTCCAGACCCTGGCAGAACTCCGGGGCCGGATCGCCGAGCTGGGGCTGGACCTGCCGGTTTCAGAGGATCTCGGGCCGCTTTTCGAGCCTCTCCAGGTAGACGGGTTCCGGCTGGCCAACCGGCTGATCGTGCAGCCCATGGAGGGCTGCGACGGCACCGCCGACGGCGCCCCCGATGAGCTGACCTTCCGCCGCTACCACCGCTTCGCGGCCGGGGGAGCCGGCCTGTTGTGGTTCGAAGCGACGGCGGTGGCCGAGGAAGCCCGCGCCAATCCCCGCCAGGTCTGGATCCGCGAAGAGACCGTCGCGGCCTTCGCCCGGCTGGTCGAGGAGACGCATCGCGTGGCCCGCGAGAGCATCGGCCCGCAACACCGGCCCTTGACCGTGCTGCAACTGACCCATTCTGGCCGCTACAGCAGACCGTGGCGCGCCCCGGCGCCCATCATTGCGCACCACTCGAAGTTCCTGGACCCGGTGATGAACCTTCCCCCGGACTACCCGCTGATCACCGACGAGGAACTCGAGCGGCTCGAGGACGTCTACGTAGACGCGGCCCGCTGCGCGCAGCGGGCCGGCTTCGACGCCGTGGACGTGAAGGCCTGCCACCGCTACCTCATCTCCGAGCTGCACGCCTCCTTCACGCGCGAGAACAGCCGTTACGGCGGCTCCTTCGAGAACCGCACGCGCTTCTTCCGCAACATTGTGGGCAAGATCCGCGACCGCGTTCCCGGCCTGATCGTCACGTCGCGCATGAACGTCTACGACTCCATGGCGTACCCCTATGGCTTTGGCGTGGATCGCGAGGACCCGGCCAGGCCGGATCTCACCGAACCCATCGCGCTGGTGCGCTTCCTGGCTTCCACCGGCGCTCCGCTGGTCAACATCACGGTGGGCAACCCGTACTTCAACCCGCATGTGAACCGGCCCTTCGATCTGCCGGCCGCGGGCGCGCCACTGCCACCGGAATCGCCCCTGGTGGGTGTGGCGCGCTTCGTGCACATCGTGAAGGGCATTCAAACCGCGGTCCCGAAGCTGGCGGTCATCGGCGGCGGCTACTCCTGGTTGCGGCAGTTCTTCCCGCACGCCGCCGCGGCCGCGGTGCGCGCGGGCTGGGTGTCGCTGGTGGGCCTCGGGCGCATGGCCTTCGCCTACCCGGACTTCGCGCGCGACCTCGCCGAGCACGGGCGCCTGGATCCCCTGCGCGTGTGCGTGGCCTGCTCGGCCTGCTCCCAGATCATGCGCGACGGCGGGCGAGCGGGGTGCGTCCCCCGGGACTCCGCCATCTACGAACCCATCTACAAGGCCGGCCGGGCCGAGGCCCTGGACACCATCCACCAACTGGCCCAGACCTGCCTCCAGTGCAACGACCCCACCTGCGTGGGCGGTTGTCCGGCCCGCGTCAACATCCCCAAGTTCGTCGGGCATATTGCGGCGGGCCGCTTCCGCGCAGCTTACGAGACCCTGCGCGAGGCCAACGTGCTGGCCGCCGTCTGCGGCTACGTCTGCCCCGCCGAAACCCTCTGCGAAGCCTACTGCATTAACCAGCACTACACCCGGACCGTCCCGATTCGGCACTTGCAGCGCTGGGTCAGCCGCAAGGCGGTCGAGGAGGGCTGGGCGGCGGAGCCGAGGCTCTCCGGCGCAGCCAGCGGCAAGCGCGTGGCGGTGCTGGGGGCGGGGCCGGCGGGCGTTTCCGCGGCGGCC
>CAZIRH010000332.1:3193-5592 GCA_964541065.1 uncultured Solibacteraceae bacterium | reverse complement strand
CGCCGGCGGCCGCCGTGAAGCGGAAGGTGGCCTGGGTGACCTGCCGCGGCGTCGCAAAGCCCTTGACGACGACGTCGAATCCGGGGCCGGTCCTGACCACCTCGACGCTTCGGATCACCGGCGCCGCGCGCAGGATGCGGATGATCCTGACGGGCGCGGGCGACGGCGTGACGTCTTTGCCGCCGGCCTGGAAGGTGGCGCGCAGGGTAATGGTCCCGGCGACGGTCCCCGTCTGCAAGGCCAGCGACGCGCCTGGGAACGTGGCCTGGGTGGTCTCGGCCGCGATGTTGAAGTTCACCGTGCGGCCGCCGGTGGAGAACTGCACGGCGGGGTCGTCGGCCGGGTTGACGGCGTCAGGGTCGAAGGTCAGCTTCAACTGCCCGGTAATATCCACCGGATAGGCGGGGTCCAGCGTCAGCCCGAGGACGGGCTGCTGAGCGGGGTCAACCGTGTCCGGCGGCCCAGCGATTCGCACCTCCGGCAACGGCGGCGGGTCGATGGTCAGGGTGAAATCCTTCGCAGCGGTCCTGCGGGCGCTGTCGGCGACCTCGACGGTGAAGCTGGAGCTGCCCGTAGCGGTGGGAGTGCCGCTGAGGCGGCCGCTGGCCGCCTCCAGCGTGAGGCCCGCCGGGAGCGGTCCCTGCTTCACCGACCAGTTGTAAGGCGGCCCGCCGCCGGTGGCCGTCAGCATCTGCGAGTAGGACTGGCCCAGCACACCCGCCGGCAGGGGCGAGGCGGTGGCGATGGCCAGTGCCGCGGTGCCGATGGTCAGGGTGAAGGATTTCGAGGCGGTCGCGCCGGTGCCGTCTTTCACCTGAATGGTCGAGCTGAAGGCGCCGGTGGCGGTGGGCGTGCCGGAGAGCCTGCCGCTGGCGGCCTCAAGCGACAAGCCTGCCGGCAGGATGCCCGAGGTCACCTTCCATTCGCTGTAAGGTGGCGTGCCGCTCGCGGCGGAGAACGTGTAGGAGTAAGCGGCGCCCACGGCGCCAGCGGGCAGCGGCGATTCGCTGGTGATCGAGAAGCCGCCGGAGATCGTCAGGTTCACGGCCTGTGTGGCCTTCTGCCCGGTGCTGTCGGTCACCTGGACGGTGAAGGTGGAGGTGCCGGCCGCGGTGGGCGTCCCGGTGAGGGTGCCGGTCTGGGCGTTCAGGGCGAGGCCGGCCGGCACCTGGCCGGAGATCACCGACCAGGTGTAGGGCGCGCTCCCGCCGGTGGCCGTGAGGGTCTGCGAGTAGGCGGCGCCCACCGTCCCGCCGGGCAACTGCGCCGGAGAGGTGATGGTCAGGGCGGCGGAGACGGCCAGCGTCATCGCCTTGGTGGCGTTCTGCCCGGCGCTGTCGGTCACCTGGACCGTGAAGCTGGAAGTGCCGGCCGTGGTGGGCGTTCCGGTGATCTGGCCGGTGGTCGTGCCGAGGGTCGAGCCGGGTGGCAGCGAGCCGCCGACCATTGCCCAGGTGTAAGGCGGGGTGCCGCCCGCCGCCCCCAAGGTCACGCTGTAGGGCTTGCCCACCGTGCCCTCCGGCAGGGGACTCGAGGTGGTGATGGTCAGCGCCGAGATGATCGTGATCGCCAGCGCCTTGCTGGTGGTTACACCCCCGCTGTCTTGCACGGCGACAGCGAAGTTGAAGGTGCCGGCGGTCGTGGGGACGCCACTGATGACGCCAGTGAGGGCATTGAGCGTGAGGCCGCCGGGCAAGGCGCCCGTCACCGACCAGTTGTAAGGCAAAGTGCCTCCGCTCACACTGAGGCTCTGGGAGTAAGGCACGCCCACGCTCCCGCTGGCGAGCGAGCTGGTAGTGATGCTCATGGCCGCGGCCACGACGATGGAGAGGGCCCTTGTGGCCGCGGCTGCGGAGCTGTCGGTGACCTGCACTGTGAAGCTGGAGGTGCCCGCCGAGGTGGGTGTGCCCGTGATCTGGCCGGTGGTGGTGCCGAGGGTCAGCCCGAGGGGCAGTGAGCCCCCGGCGACGGCCCAAGCGTAGGGGGGCGTGCCGCCCGCGGCCGTCAGCGTCTGCGAGTAGGCTGCGCCCACGGTGCCCCCAGGCAGGGAACCGGTGACCACCACCAGCCCGGCCGCGATGGTGATGGTCAGCGGCTTCGAGACGGTCTGCGCGGCAGGAGTGGCGCTGTCGGTCACTTGGACGATGAAGGTATAGGTGCCCTGCGAAGCGGGCGTTCCGGTGAGTGCGCCGGTGGACGCGTTGAGCGTGAGCCACGCCGGGAGTCCGGTGGCTGACCAGGTGTAGGGCGTGATTCCGCCAGTGGCCTGGAGCGTCGCCGCGTAGGCCACGCCGACGGTGCCGGAGGGCAGGGAGGTGGTGGTGATGCCCAGCACGCGAATCGTGAAGCCTTGCGGCGCCGAGGTCTGCTGCGGCACCCCGCTGTCCTGCACCGTCACC
>CAZIRH010000332.1:0-3093 GCA_964541065.1 uncultured Solibacteraceae bacterium | reverse complement strand
TCAGCGTGTAGGCCTGACCCACCGTGCCGCCCGGCAAGGTCGCCGCCGTGATCGCCAGCGTCGCCGGGGCGATCACGATCTGGAAGCCTTGCGGCGCCGAGGTCTGCTGCGGCACCCCGCTGTCCTGCACCGTCACCTGGAAGTTGTAGGTCCCCGCCGTCGTCGGCGTCCCCGTGATCTGTCCCGTCGAGGAACCTAGCGTCAGGCCCGGCGGGAAGGTTCCCGAGGCCACCGTCCAGTTCACATACGGCTGCGTGCCCCCGGTCGCCTGAAGCGTCGTCAGCGTGTAGGCCTGACCCACCGTGCCGCCCGGCAAGGTCGCCGCCGTGATCGCGGGCGCTTGCCCCGCCGCCAACTGGGCGAACACCAGCAGGAGCGCTGTTACCCATAGGCACGAAAGCACTCCAGAATGCCGGCCCGCAAGCCGGGCAAGAAGCGCAGCGCTAGCCTGTCCTCTGCCAGCACGCCTGTCCGTGGGACGCATGCAGCTTGGCATCGATCGCTCCTCGCCTTTCACGGCTTCCCGAAGCTGCCCGCGCCGGCGGTGATCGTGGTGGCCGTGCTTGGGGGTTGCGGCGTCGTGCCGGGCGTGGGCGTCTTCTTTCTGGCTAGTGCCAGGGTGGCGCCGGCGGCGCCGCCGCCGGCTATGATGAGCACGGCGGCGATCTTCTTGCCAGAGCCTTTCCGGACCGCCAGCGGTGCCACATTGGTCTGGTTGATGACCGCCGTGGCGTTTTGCCCGCGCCAGGCGGCCGTCACGCGGATCTGAAACGGGCCCGCCACGTTGTTGGGGCGCAATCCCCGTCCGACGGCCTCGCCCTTGGCATCGCTGGTGGTGGTCAAGGTGTTCCCGGCAGGGAAGGTGGCGCTGGCACCCAGTTCGGTGGTCAGGAAGGTCACCGAGGCACCGGCCACCGGGCGGAATTCGGCGTCCATCACGCGCACCACCGGCTCCTTGGCTCGGCGCTCGTGAATGTTGTTGATGGCCCCTTCCCCTTCCACCACCACGATCCTGATCCCCACAGCGGGAGGCGCCTGCGCCTGCGCCGCCGGGGGCGATAGCGCCGCCGAGCACGTGGCCAAGACCCAGCAGGCGCGAAAGATCTGCTTTGAAAGCATTGCGACCTCGCCGGAAAGAGGCACCATTGTACCTCAAAGCGCCCGCACCGACACCAAAGTGTTGAAAGCTGGCCAGCCATGGCATATCATCAATCGCAAAGGCGGAGTTGTGTTCTGCCGGCCAAAACAGGAACAATAGGTTCTGTTCTATGATCGAGGCGCAACGCCAGGCCGAACCTCGAAGCCGCCTCCTGGCAGGGAGCGGCCTGTGGGTCGAGAGCGCGCCTGCCGCGCTGGAAGAGATCCTGGAAGCCGTCCTGGAGGGCTTCCTGGCTTTTCCTTTCGGCGGAGTGGAAGTCGGCGGCGTCTTGTTCGGGACCTGCGAGGGGGATGTCGTCCGCATTCTGGCGTCGCGCCCGGTGGCCTGCGAACACGCCGCCGGACCGGGCTTCACACTGTCGAAAAGCGACGAAGCGGGGCTGCGGGAGCTGCTGGAGAGCTATCCCGCCGATGAGGCGCTGGCGGGTCTGGTTCCGGTCGGCTGCTACCACTCCCATACGCGCGGCCCGCTGGCGCTGTCGCCGGCCGACGTCGAGCTGCACAACCGCTACTTCCGCGAGCCCTGGCAGCTCACCATGCTGCTCCAGCCACGCGACTCGAAGCCCACCCGCGTCGGCTTCTTTGTGCGCGAAGCCGACGGCGGCATGCCGGAAGCCCCGAACCATGCGTTCGAGGCGGGGCCGGTCCCGGTGGCCAGGCCGCCGGCCCAGCGCGAGGAGAACCTGCCGCCGGCCGGCCCCATCGAGGAATCCCCGGCGCCAGAAGAGCTCCTGGCTCCCCAAGAGGAAGTGGCGGCGGATGCCCCGCCGCTGCCGAGCTGGACGGACGCGCCGGAGCCGAAGCGGCGGCGTTGGATCTGGCCGGCGGTGGCGGCGGTGTTGGCGCTGGTGGCTGGCGGCGTGGTGATCCCGAACTACTGGCGCCGCGCCCCGGCGCCTACCCTGCTGGCCCTGCGGCTGGTTGAGAAGGACGGCCGCCTCGAAGTCAAATGGGATCCCTCCGCGCCGGGCCTCCGCGAGGCCCAGAAGGGCTGGCTGGACATCACTGACGGCACGGTCCGGGTGGTCTTCCCACTCGATACCGGCATCCTGCGGGCGGGCTCCTGGCCGGTGGTGCGCCAGTCGGCGTCGGTCCGGGTGCGAATGAGGGTGCAGGTGGCGGGAGCTGAGCCCCTCGAGGAGTCCGCGCAGTTTCTGGGACCTCCACCGGCGCCGGACGTCGCCCAAAAGGCCGCCGCGACGACCTCCTCGCACGACGCGGTTCAGGAGCAGGTGGCGAAGCTCCGCGCGGAGCTGGAGAGTCAGCTCGCTGAAAGCAGCCGCTTGGAACGCCGGCTGAAGGAGCTGGAGGGGGAGTCCCAGTCGGCTACGGCGCCGGCGGAATCCCCTAAGGCGGCGCCGCGGCCCCAGCGGGTGTTTACCGCGCCCAGCGCCGCCCAGCGGCCTGCGGCGGAGGTGCCGAGCCCGCCTGCGCTCGCGCAGCAGCAAAGTGTCCCGCTGCTCGCGCCGCCCCAGACGCCCCGGCCTTCCGAGGCGGTCCCCTCTCCGCCACCGCCCGCGCCCCAGCCGGCGGCGGAGCCAGCCAAGACTGCCCCCGCCTATCGTGGGCCCGCCTCGGGCAAGTTGATCTGGACGGGCCTCCTGCCGAAAAACTCGACGCTGACCATCGAGAACCGGCGTCCCTCCAACGGCCACCTGACGGGCGAACTGCCGGGCGTTCCCGTCCACGTCGGGGCCTCTCCGGCGGAGTTCACCGGCGGAGGTCTCACCGTCTACAGTGCGAACCCCAGGTTCGTGCGCGGGCCGGTGACCGAGCCGCCGGGGGCGCAGAACGGTTGGAACCGCACGGTGTACCGCTACGATCTGCGGCTCGCGCGGGATCTGGTGGTGATCGAGGCCCCGAGTGCGCAGGACGGCTGGAGCCGCCTGGTGCTGCGCAGTGGCGAGCGTGCGCTGTCGGTGATTGTGCTGGAGT
>CAZIRH010000331.1:0-5597 GCA_964541065.1 uncultured Solibacteraceae bacterium | reverse complement strand
GTCATCGCCAAGCAGACCACCGAGCAGATCCTCCAGCAGATCACGGCGCTCCGGGAGGACGAGCGGGGGATGATCCTGGCCCCGGTAGTGCGGGGCCGCAAGGGGGAATACCGGAAGGAGCTCGAGAAGCTGGCCAAGCAGGGGTTCGTGCGCGCGCGGATCGACGGAGTGCTGCGGTCGCTGGACGAGCCCGTGGCCATGGACCGGCGGCGCAACCACACCATCGAGGTGGTGGTGGACCGGCTGCTGGTCAAGCCGGGGCTGGAGAAGCGGCTGGAGGCTTCGCTGGAGACGGCGGCCAAGCTGGCGGGCGGTCTGATTGTGGTGGCGGTGGTCAACGGCGAGGAGCGGCTGTACTCCCTGAAGCTGGCCTGCCCGGAGTGCGGCACGAGCGTTCCGGCGCTGGAGCCCCGCTCGTTCTCCTTCAATAGCCCGTACGGGGCGTGCGAGACCTGCGCCGGGCTGGGCAACAGGTGGACGTTCGACCCGGCCAAGATCATCGTGGATTCCTCCCGGCCGTTGCTGGAGGGCGCCCTGGGTCCCGGGGCTGGCTCGACACACATGCAGCACCGGCTCTGGGAAGGGGCGCGGCGGGCGCACATCGACCTCGGCACCCCTTTCGAGCAACTTCCCCGCCGGGCGCAGGACTACCTGCTGCTGGGCGGCGACGGCTTCCCGGGCGTTCTGAAGATCCTCGAGGAGGCCCACGAGGAGTCCACAGAGAGCTACCGGGAGTGGCTGCTGGAGTACATGTCGGCGATCGAATGTCCGGATTGCCAGGGGCAGCGCCTGCGCGCGAGCAGTCTGGCCGTGCGGGTGAAGGGGGTTTCCATCGCCGAGTTCACCGCGCTGCCCGTGGCGCGCGCGCTGCCCACTCTCGAGAGCTGGCAGTTCAGCGAGCGGGAACTGGAGATCGCCGCGCGGCTGCTCGAAGAGATCGGGCACCGGCTGGAATTCCTGAGCGCGGTGGGGCTGGACTACCTGAGCCTGGACCGCTCGGCGGCCACGCTGGCCGGGGGCGAGGCGCAGCGCATCCGTCTGGCCACCCAGATCGGCTCGCGGCTGCGGGGCGTGCTGTACGTGCTGGATGAGCCCTCCATCGGCCTGCACCCGCGCGACAACCAGCGCCTGCTGGACGCCCTGACCCGCCTGCGCGACCTGGGCAACACGGTGCTGGTGGTCGAGCACGACGAGGAGACCATACGGCGCGCCGATCACGTGATCGACCTGGGGCCCGGGGCGGGCCGCCTGGGCGGGAAGCTGGTGGCCGCGGGCTCCCCGCAGGAGATCGCGCGGAGCGGCGCCTCGCTGACGGGACAGTACCTCTCGGGGGCCTGCCGGATCCCCGTGCCGGCGCGGCGACGCCCGGGCAACGGCCCGCGCCTGGTGGTGCGCGGGGCGCAGCAGCACAACCTGAAGAACATCGACGTGGAGTTCCCGCTGGGAGTCTTCACGGTGGTCACGGGGGTCTCCGGCAGCGGCAAATCCACCCTGGTGAACGACATCATCTACCGGGCCCTGATGCGCGAACTGCACGGCTCGCGCCAGGAGCCCGGCGCGCACGGGGCGCTGGAGGGCCTGCAGCACATCGACAAAGTGATCGAGATCGACCAGAGCCCCATCGGGCGGACGCCGCGGTCGAATCCGGCCACTTACACGGGGGCCTTCACGCCCATGCGGGACCTGTACGCCATGCTGCCCGAGTCGCGCGAGCGCGGGTACAAGCCCGGGCGCTTCAGCTTCAACGTGCGGGGCGGGCGCTGCGAGGGCTGCGAGGGCGACGGGCTGAAGCGCATCGAGATGAGTTTCCTGCCCGACGTGTACGTCACCTGCGATTTGTGCCGCGGGCGCCGCTACAACCACGAGACACTCCAGGTAAAATACAAGGGCTGTTCCATCGCCGACCTGCTGGAGGCTACCGTCGAAGAGGCTGTGGGAGTGCTGGAGAACATTCCGCAGATTCAGGTGAAGTTGCAGACGCTGGTGGACGTGGGCCTGGGCTACATTCACCTGGGACAGTCCTCGACCACGCTGTCGGGAGGCGAAGCCCAGCGCATCAAGCTGGCGCGCGAGTTGAGCCGCCGGCAGACCGGGCGGACCTTCTACATCCTGGACGAGCCCACCACCGGGCTGCATTTCGAGGACATCAAGAAGCTGCTGGACGTGCTCCAGCGCCTGGTGGATCTGGGCAACACCGTGGTGGTGATTGAGCACCAGTTGGATGTGGTCAAGACCGCGGACTGGATCATCGACCTGGGACCCGAGGGGGGCGAGGGGGGAGGCTACGTGGTGGCGGCGGGCACTCCCGAGCAGATCGCGCGCAGCCGGAGAAGCTACACCGGCCAGGCGCTCAAAAAGGTGTTGCGGGGCTGAAATCTGTGAGCCGGTACAACCAGCAGCCGATGGATTTCGCGGAGCTCAAGACAGTGCCGCTCAAGACGCGGGGCGGCAAGGTGCGCCTCGAGGATTTCGCAAGGGTCTACCGGAAGGGGACCGGGCTGGGCGGCTGGGTGAAGGCCCTGCCGCGGATCCTCGCCGGCGAATCCTTCCGGGCGGTGGTGGAGGCCCTCGCCAGCGCGCGGGGCGCGGGCAAGCCCATCCTGTGGGGTCTGGGCGGTCACGTGATCAAGTGCGGCCTGGCCCCGGTGCTCCTGGACCTGATGGAACGGGGCTACGCCACGGCCTTCGCCATGAACGGAGCGGCGGCGATTCACGATTTCGAGATTGCCCTGGCAGGGGCGACCAGCGAGGACGTCGAGGCGGTGCTGCCGGATGGGCGCTTCGGAACCGCCGAGGAAACCGGGCGTGAGATGAACCAGGCGATTGCCGGGGGAGCGCGGGAGGGGATTGGACTGGGTGAGGCCCTGGGGCGGCGGCTGGAGGAGATCGCCGATCCGCAGTTCGCTCCGTACAGCCTGTTGCTGGGGGCGTACCGCGCGCGGGTCCCGGTGACGGTCCACGTGGCCGTGGGCGCCGATACGCCACACACGCATCCGGCGGCCGACCCGGCGGCTATCGGCAGCGCCACGCATCAGGATTTCCGGCTGTTCTGCGCCCTGGTGGCGGAACTCGGCGGCCGCGGTGTCTACCTCAACACCGGCTCGGCGGTGGTGCTGCCCGAGGTCTTTCTCAAGGCCGTTTCGGCCGTGCGCAACCTGGGGCACCGGCTGGACAACTTCACTACGGTGAACCTGGACTTTCTCCAGCACTACCGGCCCCGCGTCAACGTGATTGAGCGCCCGCACGCCCGGGCCGGCGGCCGAGGCATCGCGCTGACCGGGCACCACGAACTGATGCTGCCGCTGCTGGCGGCGGCTCTCATCGAGCGTGAACCATGAGCGAAGCGGAAACCCCGCCCCGCGAGGCGGAGAAGCACCCCTACTGGAACTACCGCGACGTGCTGGTGCTGGCCGCTTTGGCCGTGCCGCTACGGTTCCTCACAGTCGGCTTGGTGGCAGTCTTGAGCCTGGCCACAGGCTGGAAGCCCGCGGCGCAAGCCTTGCCTGTGCTGGCTGCGCAGTTCTTGTTCTACCTGCTGTGGCTGGCCTGCCTGTACGTCTGGATCAAGGTGCAGTACGGGCAACCGTTCTGGCCCTCGATGGCGTGGGTGAGGCCCCCGAAGGGCTGGTGGAACAGCTTCGCCTGGGGGATCCTGACCTGGATTGCGGTGATCGTTCTGGGCGCGCTGCTGAAGCCGCCGCGGATCGAGATGCCGCTCGAGGAACTGCTGCGCGACCGGGTTTCGCTGGTAGGGGTAGGGCTGTTCGCCGTGACGCTGGGGCCGCTGTGGGAGGAGCTGGCCTTCCGGGGTTTCCTGCTGCCGCTCCTGGTCCGGTCGCTGACGGTGGTGCCCGCCGTGCTGCTGACCGCCCTGCTGTTCGCCGGCCTGCACGGCCCGGAGTACGCCTGGAGTTGGAAGCACCTGGCGCTGGTGGCGGTGGCGGGCTCGGCGTTCGGGGGGATGCGGTGCTGGTCGGGCTCGACCGCCGCGGCTGCGGTGATGCACGCGGGGTACAATCTGGCGATCTTCGCCGGGACCGCCCTGCCCAGGTTTGCGCCATGATCGAGACGATCCGCTGGAGCGACGCGGGCGTGGTCATGATCGACCAGACGCGGTTGCCGCGGGAAGAGGTGTACGTCACCTGCCGTGACTACCGCGAGGTGGCGGACGCCATCCGGCGCATGGTGATCCGGGGGGCGCCGGCGATCGGCGTGGCGGCGGCGATGGGCGTGGCGCTGGGGGTGCGGCGGGCGGCGGAGCCGGACGCCGAGTTCGAGACCATCTGCGACACGCTGGCCCGCACGCGGCCCACCGCGGTGAACCTGTTCTGGGCGCTGGAGCGGATGAAGGCGGTCTACGCCGGCCTGCGGGGGCGCCCTCGCGGGGAGATCCGCGAGCGCCTGGTGCAAGAGGCGGTGGCGATGTGGCGGGAGGATGTCGCCATCAACGAAGCCATCGGGCGCCACGGCGCGCCTCTGGTGCCCGACGGCAAGACGGTTCTCACGCACTGCAACGCCGGGGCCCTGGCCACCGCGGGCTACGGCACGGCGCTGGGCGTGATTCGCGCCGCGGTGGCCGCCGGCAAAAAGATCGACGTGATGGCCGGCGAAACCCGGCCGTTCCTCCAGGGCGCCCGCCTGACCGCCTGGGAGCTGGCGCACGACGGGATTCCGGTTACGGTGATCACGGACAACATGGCGGGGCATTTCCTCCACTCCGGGCGGATCGGCTGCGTGATGGTGGGAGCGGACCGCATCGCCGCCAACGGCGATGTGGCTAACAAGATCGGCACCTACTCGGTGGCCGTGCTGGCGCGCGAGAACCGCGTGCCGTTCTACGTGGCGGCCCCCATCTCGACGCTGGATCTGACGCTGGCCTCAGGGGAGGAGATCCCCATCGAGCAACGCGCGGCGGAGGAGGTGAGGGAAGTCTTCGGCGTGCCGGTGACGCCCGAAGGCGTGGCGGTCGAGAACCCGGCCTTCGATGTGACCCCGCACCGCTACGTGACGGCCATCATCACGGAGCGCGGGGTGGCGCGGGAGCCGTACGAGGAGACGCTGAGGGGGCTGGGGGAGGGAGACGCCTAATGATTGCACGCATGGCCACGGCCACAGATGCCGCGGCGATCGCCCGCATTTACAACCAGGGCATCGCCGAGGGCACCGCCACCTTCGAGACGCGTCTGCGCTCGGAGGCAGAGGTGCGGGCCTGGTTCGATGGGCGGCATCCGATCATCGTGGTGGAGGCAGAGGGCGAGGTCATCGCCTTCGCCGCCACCTTTGCCTACAGCCCCCGCGCGTGTTATGCGGGCATCGCGGAGGTTTCCCTCTACGTCGAGCGCGGCGCCCGCAGGCACGGCGCCGGCCGCCTGGTCGTGACGGAGCTGCTGCGCGCCGCCGAGGCGGCCGGCTTCTGGAAGCTGGTCTCGCGCATCTTCACGGACAACCTGGCCAGCCGCCGGGTGGCCCAGATGCTGGGCTTCCGCGAAGTGGGCATCTATGAGAAGCACGGCTGTCTGGACGGCGTCTGGCGCGACGTGGTGATCATCGCGCGGCTGATCGCGGCCAACCTCGAGAGGTGACCCGGCTGTCCACAC
>CAZIRH010000330.1:0-5612 GCA_964541065.1 uncultured Solibacteraceae bacterium | reverse complement strand
CCAGGACGTTTTCGCCGTTGATGCGTACCAGCAAGGAGCGGCCCTGCACCCACATTTGGAACAGATACCACTTCTCGTCCTCGATGCGCGGGTAGACCGAGCGCTGGTAGTGGTAGAGCGAGCCCGTGGGGTAGTGCGCCTCCTCGACGTTGTGCAACTGAATCTCGTAGGAAATCGGGGAAATCGGGGACAGGCTACGCTGTCCCCCTGTGGACAGCGCTGCCTGTCCCCGCATTTCCTTCACCGACCGGAACACCACTCCGCCGTTGTGGTGCTTCGGACCGCGCACATAGAGCTGCAACTGGAAGTCGCGGAACTTCTCCTGGGTGGTCAGGAGGCCCAGGCCATCGCCGCGCAGCACTGCGCCGAGCGGTTCGAACCGCGCCGGCGCCGTCGGGCGGCTCTCCGAGACGAACCACTTCTCGAAATCCGCCTCAGTCTCGTAGAGGTGTTCCCACTTCTCTTTCGGCGCCAGCTCCCGGATGCGCAGGTTGCGGAAGCGGATCGGGTAGCCCAGCGTGCTCAGTCCCAGGTAGCCGCGTCGCAGGCGGCAGCGCAGCTCCGGCACGGACTCGAGGTTCAGGTCCTGCACCACCTCATCGTTCACCCAGACCCGCAACTGCGGCCAGTCCGCCAGAATCCGCACACCGTTCCACTCGCCGCGGTTGCGCACGTTCACCTTCCGCGGCGCAATCAGCGGGAAGATGGCCCCCATCGAGTTTGACTGCGGCTCCTTGTCCTGCGCGTGGAAAATCTTCACCTGCATCCCGCACCAGGTGTTGCGCCCGTGCTCGGGCGCGTGGAGGTAGATGCCTCCGTCGTTCCAGCCCTTGATGAAGATCTCGCCGCGGAAGTCGAAGTTCTCGTACTGGCCGGTGGAGCGCAGCCAGGCGGGAAACTGCGACTCGACGTGGCCCACGATCGCCCCGTCGTTCACATAGAAGGCCGATTCCGGTCCGTCTTGAATCGTCCAGCCCTGGAGCGTCTTTCCATCGAACAGCAAGGTGAAGCCCTCCTCGGGCTGGCGGGCGGCCAATGCCGAAAGGGTGACGGGCGTGATCAGGAACGTGCGGCGGCGCATGGTTGTCCTCAACAGCAGTACAATACCGCACTGAGGATGACCATGCTACATTGCAGGATCGCAGCGTGGGTGCTTGCGGCCGCCGCCCTGACGGCCCAGGCGCAGGCGCCGCGCACTCGTCAGACTATGCGTCCGGTGGTCCGTGGAACCCATTACGCCGCTGCCTCGATGAAGCCCCAGGCCACCCAGGTGGCCGAGCGCATCCTGCGAGCCGGCGGCAACGCTTTCGACGCCATAGTGGCCGGCCAGGCCGTGCTGGGCCTCGTGGACCCGGCTGCGAACGGCGTGGGCAGCGACGCCGTGCTCCTCATCTACGACGCCCGCGCCAAGAAGGTCTTCTCCCTCAACGCCGAGGGCACCGCGCCGCGGCTGGCCACCATCGAGTGGTACCAGCAGAACGCCGCGGGGAAGCTGCCCGTGGATGACACGCTGCTGGCGGCCACGGTCCCGGGCGTCGTAGATGCCTGGTGCATCCTGCTGGAGCGCTGGGGCACCATGAGCTTCGCCCAGGTGCTGGCCCCGGCCATCGAGATCGCCGAGCAGGGTTTCCCCTTGAGCGAGCGGCTGGCCGCAACCATCGCCGGAAGCAAGAAGCTGCGAAAGTACCCCACCAGCCTCTAGCTCTCCTACCCGGGCGGCCAGGCCCCGCGCGCGGGCGAGATCTTCCGCAACCCCGATCTGGCCCGCACGCTCAGGAGGCTGGTCGAGGCCGAGCAGGCCGTCGCGGCCAAGGGCCGGCGCGAGGCCCTGCGCGCCGCGCGCGACCGCTTCTACAAGGGCGACATCGCGCAGGAGATGGCGCGCTTCGCGGAGGCCAACGGCGGCCTGTTCCGCTACGAGAACTTCGCCTCGTACACGGCCAAGCTCGAAGAGCCGGTATCGGTGGACTACCGCGGCTGGCAGGTCTACAAGAACGCCTCGGCCACGCAGGGGCCCGCGGAGCTGTTCCTGCTGAACATCCTGGAGGCGTACGACCTGAAGGGGCTGGGCTTGAACAGCGCGGGCTACCTGCACGTGAATGCGGAGGCCTCCAAGCTGGCCTTCGCCGACCGCGAGAAATACCTGGGCGACACGGACTTCATCAAGATCCCCTTCGCCGGGCTGCTGTCGAAGGATTATGCGCGGCAGCGACGCACGCTGATCGACGCGGACAAGGCATCGCTCGAGCTGCGCCCGGGAGTGGCGGAGAAGTTCATGAGCGGCTTCCCGCCCCTGGATCGCCCGCTGGACTACACCATCGGCAAGGACGCGCAGCACGACGGCGACACCAGCTACATCGCCGTCGTGGACAACGACCGCAACATGATCTCCTTCACCCCCAGCCTGCACAGCGCCTTCGGCGCCGGCGTCGTGATGGGCGACCTGGGTTTCATTTTCAACTGCCGCGGCGACTACTACTCGCTGGTGCCGGGCCACGCCAACGCGCTCGAACCGGGCAAGCGCCCGCGCAGCACTTTGCAGTCCACCCTGGTGATGAAGGACGGCCAGCCTGCCATGATCATGGGCAGCCCCGGCGGCGACGACCAGTGCCTGCGCACCTTGCAGACATTCCTGAACATGGTCGAGTTCGGGATGAACGTGCAGCAGGCCATCGAGGCGCCCCGCTGGACCACGCGCGCCTTCCCGGCTTCGTCCTGGCCGCACACCATGTACCCGGGGGATCTGGGCGTCGAGGACCGCATCCCCGAGGAAGTGCGCCAGGCGCTGGCCGCGCGCGGCCACAAGCTGCGGGTGTACGGGCCCTGGTCGCTGGGCTCGAACGCGGCCATCGTGGCGGATCCAAAGACCGGCGTGCTAAGCGTGGGCGCGGACCCGCGCTGCGACGCCTATGCTCTGGCTTGGTAGAAAGGCATCGGCAATGCGAGGCAGACTCCTGGCAATTGGCTTATACTCGCTGGCTATGACTCTCAGCGCTCAGCAGGGCTGGCTCCCCCACGAGGGTGGCCAGCTCAAGTACCGGGTCAACATCCGCTTCGGGCAGGAGCCCGAAACCATGCCTGAGGGCTGGACCTTCGGGCGCGTCTCGGCCGTGGCCACCGATGCCTCCGGGCGAGTCTACGTGGCGCACCGCGGCCAGAAGGCCGACCCCATCGTCGTCTTCGATGCCCAGGGCAAGTATCTCCGCTCGTGGGGCAAGGGCCTGTTCGGCAGCCCGCATGCCTTGCGCGTGGACCGTGACGGCAACCTCTGGACCACCGACACCGTCACCCACCAGGTCATGAAGCTCACGCCAGAGGGCCGGCCGCTGCTCACCCTGGGTGTGAAAGGCCAGGCGGGCGCCGACCAGAAAACCTTCAACCGGCCCACCGACGTGGCCTTCGCCCCGGCGGGCGACTTCTTCGTCTCCGACGGCTACGGCAACTCGCGCGTGGTCAAGTTCTCCCGCGACGGCAAGTACCTCTTCGAGTGGGGACGCCGGGGCCGCGGACCCGGCGAGTTCAACCTTCCCCACTCTATGGCCATCGATTCCAAGGGCCGCCTCTACGTAAGCGACCGCGAGAACAACCGTATCCAGATCTTCGACCTTGAGGGCAGGTTCCTGCGCCAGTGGACTCATCTGGGGGCCACCCAGGGCATGGCCATGAGCGCCCAGGACGAGCTCTGGGTCGTCACCCATCGCGATAACATCGAGAACGTCACTTACGACACGCTGGCCGGGCGCATCATGCGGATTGACATTGAGTCCGGCCGGATCCTCGGCTCGATGGAAAGCCCGGGCCATTGGCTCGAGCTCAGCGCGGCCGGCGAGATCTTCATCGCCAGCCTCACCGGCAACGTCTTCCGCTGGTACCCCGGCTGGCTGGAAAAGCCCGCCGGCCGGTAGCCGCAGGCCGGCGGAGGTGTGAAGGAATAGGAGGACAGGCTTCAGCCTGTCGCGGACTTTATCCACGGGCTGCTACCCGGACGCATTACGACGCATCAGCTATTTCTACGCCGAAACCGGCCACCGCTTGAATCTGTTCGGCTTATAGCCGGACAGCAGTGACTCATGATGCGTGCCCGTGGGTCCCCAGGTGATAGGTGCGGTAGACATCAAGCGGCAGGCGGAAGATGATCTCGGGGGCACCGGGCCCTCGTGTGAATACGGTCATCCCGCGACCCTTACGGCGCGAACGATAAACCTGTTGGGGGCCGGACCGACGAAATAGAACGGATAACAGGTGACCAGGGTGAGGATCTCATTTCCGGTGGAATCCAACACCGCGACGTCACGTGGACTCACTATTGTGGTGGACACGACGCGATAGCGGTACCGGCCAAGCAACGTGGTGAGCGTGATGATGTCGTTCTCCTGGATATTTCGCAACGGCCGAAAAAACGTATCGCGGTGCCCTGTGATAGCGGCGTTGCCGGGTTGCCCCGGCAGCGCCGTGCCGGGAACATGACCGACCCCGCGTTGGAGAGTGTGTGTGTCGGTTCCCTCGACGACCATCGCGGAGAGGCCGAGACGTGGAATTTCGATGCGGCCGATCAGACCGCCGGTCACGGCAGGGGGCGGGTCTTTCGGCGGACTGGGGGACGCGGTTTGAGGTCTTGCCTCGCGCGCCGCGGGGCGGTCATGCAGCCGGCGTTCGAGTTGGCGACGCTCTCCTTTCTGGAAAATCCAGGCGTCCACCAGAACGAACCCGCAATAACCCAGCATCGAGACGGCGCCGGCAAAGAGTACACGCTGGGTCCACCGCAGAACCCGCCTCAGCGACTTTTTGGCAACCACGATCCTCATTTAGCGCTCTCGTCCTTGACCGCTCGTGATTCACCCCGGGCGATGTAGCCGGCGCGGGCGCGCACGAAGAGCTTGTCAGGGCCCGTCGCCCCGGCCACCAGTCGAATGGCCCGATAGGCGCCGTCCCGTGTCGCGTTGGTGGGAACATATCCGATGGTGTACTGATTGCGAATGTCCCGGGCGATGCGCTCGCAAATGGCCACTGACTCGCTGAGCTGATCGGGGAAAAAAGCTTCACCGCCCGTCGCCTGTGCCAGGCGATTGAGCACCCTCGGATTCCGGTCCGGATCCTGTTCGTCGTAAATACCTATGGTGTAGATAATGGCGCTGGATTGCGCCGCCAGGTTCATGACCTGGGCCAGGCTGTGCGTGCTCGCGTTGTCACCGCCATCGCTGACGACGATCAGCACTTTCTTATCGCGGCGGCCTGCCTGCAATTGCTCTAACGCCTTGGCGATCGCGTCGTAGAGAGCCGTCATGCCTGTGGCAGGCGCCTTCCAGATCGCGCGTTCGAGTTCGGCGGAGCTATTGGTGAACCGGATCGCGTCGGGCAGGCCCAGCGTCACGTTCTCGTTGAAGTTGACGACGAACATTTCGTCCTCGCGATTACTGGACTGCACAAAAGTCCGGGCCGCGGCAGTCACCTCCGCAAGTTTCGGCCCCATGCTTCCGCTGTGATCGACCACCAGTCCCACAGTGACGGGGATGTCTTCGTGCCGGAACAACCGGATGGATTGCCGGACGCCGTCTTCGTAAACTTCAAAATCCTGCTCGCGCAAATCGGAGACCAAGCGACCCTTCCGGTCG
>CAZIRH010000329.1:0-5667 GCA_964541065.1 uncultured Solibacteraceae bacterium | reverse complement strand
GGGCCTCCGCGCCGAGCAACTGTCGCTCGAGCGACTCCGGGATCTGTTCACGCGGTTGGAGCCGCAGGGGCCTGCTCCCCTATACTGAAAGGTCCATGCCGCGAGTCCGCTTCGCGCCCTCCCCGACTGGCTTCCTGCACATCGGCAGCGCGCGCACTTTCATCTTCAACTGGCTCTACGCCCGTCATCATGGCGGCACCGTCATCCTGCGCATCGACGACACCGACGTGATCCGGAACACCCAGGAATCGCTGGATTCCATCTTCGACGGACTGCGCTGGCTCGGGCTGGAATGGGATGAGGAGTACCGGCAATCGGAGCGGCTGGAACTGCATGGGAAGTGGGCGAAGGCGCTCTTCGAGCGGGGACACGCCTACCGGGACTTCACGCCGGCGGCCGAGGCGGAGGGCAAGTCGCGCGAAGGCGGCGGGTGGCTGTTCAACCCCGGCATGCGGGAGTTGCCCCGGGAGGAGAGCGACCGCCGGGCCGCCGCCGGCGAGCCGTTCGTGCTGCGCTTCCGCGTGCCCCGGGACACCGAGGCCGAGGTGCGCTTCCGCGACGTGGTCTACGGCGAGCTGGCCAAGGCCACCGCCGACATCGAGGACTTCGCGCTGCTGCGCGGCGAGGGCACCCCCACCTACCACATGGCCTCCTGCGCCGACGACATCGACCTCGGCATCACGCACATCATCCGCGGGCAGGACCACCTCACCAACACCTTCAAGCACGTGCTGCTGTTCGAAGGGGCAGGCGCGCCGCTGCCCGAGTTCGCGCATCTGCCGCTGTTGTTCGCGCCCGACGGCTCGAAGCTCTCCAAGCGCCGGCACGGCCCGGTGGTCAGCGTGACCACCTACCGCGACGCGGGCTTCCTGCCCCGCGCCTTCGTCAACTTCCTGTGCCTGCTGGGCTGGTCCCCCAAGGACAACCGCGAGCAATTGACGCGGCAGGAGCTCGTCGAGGCCTTCTCCTTCGAGGGGATCAACCGCTCGAATGCCATCGTGAACTTCACCGACGCCGACCCCTTCGACCCCAAGGCCGTCTGGCTGAACGCCGCGCACCTGCGCAGCCTGGCGGTCGAGGAGCTGGCCGAACGACTATTGCCGTTCGCGCGGGCGGCTGGTTTCCAGGTCGAGCGCCGCAAGCTGCTCCAGGTCACCCCTTTGATCCGGGAGCGCATCAAGACCTTGTCCGATGTGGCCACGGTGGCCGATTTCTTCTTTGTCCGCGAACTGCAGCCGTATGACCGTGCCGAACTCATCCCGCAGAAGGGGGATGCGCCCATGGCCCTGGCCGCCTTAGAACGGGCTCGCCAGGTCTTGAGCACGGCTGAATTCAGACACGACGTCCTGGAAACGGCGCTGCGGGCCGAGGCGGACCGCCTGGGTTTCAAAGCGGGGCAGATGTTCCAGCCCATTCGGGTGGCCGTGTGTGGCCGCAAAGCGGCGCCGCCGCTGTTTGAAACCCTCGAGGTGCTGGGCAGGGAGACCTGCCTCCAGCGGATTGACCAAGCCATTCGGGGGCTCCAATGACCGCGCCTTCCCACTTCATCCGCGACATCATTCTCGAAGACCTCAGAACCAACAAGTTCGGCGGACGAGTCCATACCCGCTTCCCCCCCGAGCCCAACGGCTACCTGCACATCGGTCACGCCAAGTCCATCTGCCTCAACTTCGGCCTGGCCGCCGAGTTCGGCGGAAAGTGCAACCTGCGGTTCGATGACACGAATCCCAGCAAGGAAGAAACCGAGTACGTCGAGTCGATCATGGAAGACGTCCGCTGGCTCGGCTTCGATTGGGAGGACCGCCTCTTCTACGCCTCGGACTACTTCCCTCAGTTGTACGAGTGGGCGGTTCAACTGATCAGAGCCGGCCAGGCTTACGTTTGCGATCTGAGCGCGGAGGAGATGCGACAGTACCGGGGCACCTTGACCGAGCCCGGCCGCCAGAGCCCCTATCGCCACCGCTCGGTCGCAGAGAACCTGGATCTGTTCGAGCGAATGCGGGCCGGCGAGTTTCCGGACGGCTCCCGGACGCTACGGGCCAGGATCGACATGGCCTCGCCCAACCTGAACATGCGGGACCCGGTGATGTACCGGATCCTTCACGCCGAGCACCACCGCACCGGCAACCAGTGGTGCATCTACCCGATGTACGATTACGCCCACGGCCAGTGCGACTCCATCGAGCGGATCACCCACTCCATTTGCACCCTGGAGTTCGAGGACCATCGGCCGCTCTACGACTGGTTTGTCGAACAGTTGGGCATCTATCATCCCCAGCAGATCGAATTCGATCGGCTCAACGTCACCTATACGATCCTCAGCAAGCGCAAGCTGCTCACCCTGGTTCAGCAGGGCTACGTGCGCGGCTGGGACGATCCCCGCATGCCTACCCTCTCCGGGATCCGCCGGCGCGGTTACACCCCCGAGGCAATCCGCGCTTTCTGCGGCCGCGTCGGCCTGGCCAAGACCACCGGCACCGTCGAGCTCTCCCTGCTCGAGCACTTCGTGCGGGAGGATCTGAACAAGCGGGCGCCGCGCGTCATGGCCGTGCTGCGTCCGCTGCGCGTGGTTATCGACAACTACCCGGAGGACCTGGTCGAGGAGATGGAGGCGGTCAACAACCCCGAAGACGCCGGCATGGGCACGCGCCAGGTGCCTTTTTCGCGGGTGCTGTACATCGAGCGGGACGATTTTCGTGAACACCCGCCCCCGCAGTACTACCGGCTGGCCCCCGGCCGCGAAGTCCGCCTGCGCTATGCCTACTTCATCACTTGCACCGGCGTGGTCAAAGACGAGAGGACCGGTGAAATAACCGAGCTCCACTGCACCTACGACCCCGCGACTCGCGGCGGCGATGCGCCGGACGGGCGCAGAGTGAAGTCCACCCTCCACTGGGTTTCCGCCGCGCACGCTATTGACGCGGAGGCGCGCTTGTACGATCAGCTCTTCACCCGCGAGGATCCCAGCGCCGACAGCGAGGGCTCGGATTTCACCGCCTGGCTCAACCCGAACTCGCTGGAAGTCCTGACCTCCTGCAAACTCGAGCCCAGCCTGCGCAGCGCGGCGCCGGGCAGCCGTTACCAGTTCGAGCGGCTCGGCTACTTCTCGGTCGATCCCGACTCGCGCCCGGAGCATCTGGTGTTCAACCGGACAGTCACGCTGCGTGATCCCTGGGCCAAGATCGAAAAGAGACAGAAAGGGGGACAGGCTACCCTGTCCCTTGCGGACAGGGCTGCCTGTCCCCCTGTTCCTCTTCCCGGATAGAACACATGATCATCCTGGGCATCGGCGGAATTCTCGGCGAGGCCGCGGCCGCCATCCTCAAGGACGGTGCGCTGGTCGGCGCCGTCGAGCAGCGCAAGCTGGCGCGGCGCCTGCGCCCCGGCGCGCTGCCCGAGGAATCCATCGCGGCGTGCCTGAGCCTGGCGGGCGCGCGGGCCGGCGAGGTGGACTACGTGGCAGTAGCCGGACCGCTGGGCGCCGGACCCAACACCAGGCTGCATCTGGCGTTGCGGGCCGGCTTCCCCAACAGCCAGGTGGTGGTAGTGGACCAT
Source organism: uncultured Solibacteraceae bacterium (assembly GCA_964541065.1). Lineage (GTDB taxonomy): Bacteria > Acidobacteriota > Terriglobia > Bryobacterales > Bryobacteraceae > VFZS01. Next base: position 2,112 of record CAZIRH010000329.1, on the reverse strand, counting down.
CACACCGCCCATGCCGCCTCGGCCTACTACGCCTCGCCCTTCTCTCAGGCCACCGTGCTGACCCTGGACCGCGCCGGTGATTTCCGCTGCGGTGCCCGCTGGCGGGCCTCCGGCAACCAGCTCCAACTGGAACGGGAACTCTACTACCCGGACTCGCTGGGCGACCTCTATGGGCGGGTCACCGAGCTACTGGGCTTCGAGGCCAGGGCCGACGAGCACAAGGTGCAGTGGTTGTCCACCTCCGGCGACGGCCGCTTCACGGACGTGTTTCTCGAGATCGTCGGCGCCGGCGCCTCCGGCTGGCCCCGCCTGGACCGTTCCTTCTTCGACAGCGACCGCCTCAGCCACGGCGGCTTCAGCACCCGCTTTTACGAGCGCCTGGGCCTGCCCGATGGGGCCCCGGTGCCGCCCGAGATGTGGGCGGCCGTGGCGGCGGGGCTGCAACAGGCCATCGAGCAGACGGTGCTCACCATGGCCGGCAGCGGCGAGAACCTGTGCCTGGCCGGCGGCCTGGCGTGGAATGCTCTGCTGGTGGCCTCGCTGGAGCGCTCCGGGCGGTGGCGCAACGTGTTTGTGCAGCCTGCCGCGGGCAACGTGGGCACCGCGCTGGGCGCGGCGTTCTGGGCCTGGCACAGCATCTGCGGCCAGACCGCCCGCGCCGGCATCGGCAATCTCTGCCTCGGCCCGGAGTTCCAGCCCGAGCAGGTCAAGCAGGTGCTCGAGAACTGCAAGCTGCACATCCGCTGCCTGCTGACCGCCGATGAACTCGTCGCCACGGCGGTGCGCGAGCTCAACGATCACAAGATCGTGGCCTGGATGCATGGCCGGATGGAGTTCGGCCCGCGCGCCCTGGGCAACCGCAGCATCCTGGCCTCTCCGCTGAACCCGTATTCCACCGAGAACCTCAACGTCTACATCAAGCACCGCGAGCCCTTCCGCAAGTTCGCCGCCTCCGTACCGGCCGAGCTCGCCGGCGACTACTTCGAGGTCGGGCCGAACGCGCGCTTCCTGGCTACGGTGGGGCGGGTGCGGCCCGCGCATCGTCAGACTTTCGAGAGCGCCACCCTGGGGCAGGACCTGGTGCGTGTGCACGCCGTCTTCGAGCAGGACAACCCGCTGTACTGGAAACTGCTGCACGCCGCCGGCCGCGCCACCGGCCTGCCCGTGCTCTACAACACCTCCTTCAACCTCTTCGGCGATCCCCTGGTCTGCACCCCCCGCGACGCCGTCCGCAGTTTCTACTCCTCCGGCATCGACGCCCTCTTCGTCGGCAGCTTCCTGCTGGAGAAATAGCACCCGACTCCCGGCCTGTCGCGGCCCCGGCCCTCACCTGGCGCCCAGCGCTTCCTCGACCGCCTCCGCCCTGGCGCAGGCAGTGTACAATGTGCGGGGGTAGTTTATGTCCAATCGGTTCCGCTGCTCACCCGCCGCGATCCTCTTCACACTCGCGCTCGCTTCTCCCGGCTCCGCCGTCTCGGCCGCCCTCGAGGTCCTGAAATCCTCCGCCCTGCGCCTCGAGCTGACCACCAGTCCCTATTCCTTTCAGGTCCGCGAAGCCAAGACCGGCCAGCTCCTGCTTTCGCACAGCGCGCTGGCCTTCACCCAGAAGCGCTTCGCCGCGGCCTCCGCGACCGACGTGCGAAAGACCTCCAACACCCTGCGCGCCAAGGTGCTGCTCGCCGCAGGCGCCGGCCAGGCCGAAGTCGCCTTCACCTTCTCCAAGCCTGAGGTGATTCAAGTCCTGATCACTTACGGCAGTGGCGATCCTGGAGAGATATTTCAGGAGTTCAACGACCAGGGGGAGCACTACTATGGCATCTGGCAGTACCCCTTCGGTGGCAACATAGACAACCGCGGGGCGGACCGGGATTTCTTGGGTTTCGGCGGCCTGCCCGTGGTCATCAATCCGAACGCCCGCGCTCCTTTCTATGTTACATCGCGCAAGTACGGAATCTATGTCGAGACCTCCAGCCAGGGACACTACACCATCGCCAAGGACGGCAAGACCAGTTTCTGGTTCCGGGATTCTCCCCTGAAATACCACGTCCTTTACGGGCCGACTTACGCGGATGTCCTCAGGCGCTACAACGCGCTGGCCGGCCCCGCCTTCAT
>CAZIRH010000328.1:0-5696 GCA_964541065.1 uncultured Solibacteraceae bacterium | reverse complement strand
TGCCTGATCCCGTCCGGGATCTACATTCTCATCTTCGGTGGCCCCGCTTTGTGATTTTCCTGAGAAGCGTGATCTCCGCCATCATTTTCAGCGGCTACATCCTGTACGACACCTCCTGGATCATCCACAAGTACGAGACCTCTGAGGTGGTCTCGGCCGCCATTGACCTCTATCTCGACATCGTCAACCTGTTCCTTGGTTTTCTGGGGATTCTCGCATACCTGAAGGAGAAGTGAGCACGCGAGGAGGCTTGACGTGGCAGCGCATTGCATTGGAGGACGCGCCAGTGAAGGACCGAGAGTCCCGGACCGCCGGCCTCAATACCTTTGCCCGGCCTCCAGGATGCTTTTGACATCGATGGATTCATTTCCAGCGATCTCAAGACGATCACGGGAGATGAGTTTATCTACAAGCGGCGGCCAGGGAGAGGTGGCGGGGGCGATGGATGGACCAGGGGGCTGGAGAGGGGCGACACGGGGCGGACCCGGACGGACCACGATAACGTTCCGTGAGATCGCGCTGTTGGGCTATGCTGCAATCGATTCCGAGGGTCTGTGCGCATGGGGGGGCCAAAGGCTGAGGTGGGTCAGGATCTTTTCGATGACCTCTCGCTGTTCGATGAAGGCGATGATCCGCATGGAGCCGCCACACTGGGGGCACGGCAAGGGATCGGCCTCATAGAGGTGTTTGATCAGCCGAGCCGACTCCTGCTTGAGTGCCCGGGTGGACACGGGAGGTGGGGCTTCGATAAGGGTGTCCGGTGCAGCGCTCGACCCCTCGTGTTGGGCTTTGTTCCGCTTCCCCCAGCTGACGTTGCTGTACCAGCCGTAGTATCGGACGACGTGCTCGCCCGGATTCGGGATATGGGCGGTGGTAGGCCGCGCGAGGCGGAAAACAAGGCCGGCGCTGCGGCGCGTCAGCGGTACAGGTTCAACTCGGCCACCAGCTCACCGCGCGGGGCCGGCGCGTTCAGTTGCGTCCGGCCATAGTCCCGCTGGGTGTCGATGATGGTCATGGCCTCGGCCCCGCGGCGCTGGTCCAACCGGAAGCTTACGCTCACGCGGCCGTCAGCGTTATAGACGTAGCTCCCCGGGGGAAGTTCCAGCTGAAGCCAGGTTTCAGGCCCCGGCTGGCGCGGGTCGGGCGCGACCGTGAAATCCCGGCTCCCCGGCGGCGAGATCTGGCCGGGTGTCAGCACGGTGAGGCTGAGGTCGGTCGGTTCTGAGACCAGGACGGCGACGCGGAGCACCACGCGCCGGAAATCGGCCAGCGGCGTCCGCGACACAAAGCTCTTGGTGACTTCCAGCCCGGCCAGCTTCACCAGCGCCCAGCCGCCGAACGGGTACGGCCCGTGGTCTTTCACCACCTGCCTGTCAGGCAGGTCCAGCCGCACGCCGTGCGGCCGCGCCAGGCGCATGACCCTGGCCTCCCAGCCGAGGCGGTAGATGTTGTAGCCGAAACCCACAAAGCCGAGGCTGAACAGCAGCACTGCCGCGCCGTAGACCACGCGCCGACGCCGGGCCGGCTCCCGCCACCAGCGCGCGGTGCGCCACAGCATGACCACGGCCGCACCGGCGAAACCGCAGAGCCACGGCACCACCGGCAGGCGGAACCGCGCCAGGATGTAAAAGAGGACGACGGCGAAGCAGTAGAACAGCACCAGCCCCGCCGCGCCAACGACCAGCGGCCGCCGCCGGGCGCGCCACGCACCCAACAGCAGGCCCGCCAGCCCAAGCCCGCCCACCAGCCAGAAGTCGAGCAGCACCGGCAGGTGCAGGACCGGACTCGGCACGGGCTGGCCGCGCTCGACGATCGAGACGTTGTTCGGGATCTCCATCTTGTTCCAGAACAGCAGGAGCATGCGGAACTTGAGCTCGATCACCGCCAGCGGCTCGCGGACGAACCACCGCCAGATGTTCCGCGCCACGGAGACCCGGGCCGCGGGATCGGCCGCCGTCGCCTGCGCCATCCAGGCGTGGTAAGTCTCCGGATAGCACATGGGCCCGGAGGAGCCGGGCTCACGGCCGCCCGGGGGCGCCTCGGGCGTGTTGCCCAGGGCCAGGACCGGCCCGGCGGCAGTGGACGTGCCGACCCAGTGGCCCGTGGCGCGGTAGTTCACCCAGGCGAACGGCAACTGCGGCAGGTAGAACACCACGAGGATCAGCGCCAGCAACAGCGACTGCCGGACCAAGCTGAGGCTGCGGGCGGAGCGCCACGCCAGCCACAGCACCACCGGCAGGAGGATCACGATGTTGCCGCGGGTGCAGTTGGCCAGCCCGGCGACCAGTCCGGCCGCGCCCCACCACCACCAGCTTCGGCGGGTGAACGCCCGGACCGCGGCGTACAGCAACAGGCTCAGCCAGAAGCCCTGCAGGATCTCCAGCAAGGCGAACGGCGTGTAAAAGATGTGGAGGCGGTCCAGGGCCAGCAGGCCGGCCGCCACCAGGCCGGTGCTCCGGCCGAACAGCCGGGCGAAGGCCAATGCCGTCAGCCAGATGGTGAAGCCGGCGAGCAGCGCCTGCGCGAGGATCACGCCCCACGGCCCCGGCCCGGCCACGAGGTAGACGGCCGGCAGAAAGACCGCGTAGTAGAAGGGCTGGTAGTAGAAGCCCTGGCGGAAGTCGTACTCGCCCTTAAGGATCTGCTGGGCGTAGGTTTGGTAGGTGAACATGTCCGTGGCGGGCGCCGGGTGACGTACCGGCGAATAGGGCGCCAACTGCGCGCTGACGACCAGCCGCAGGAGCAGCCCCAGCGCCATCAGTGCCAACGTCACGCCGAAGAACCAGCGGCGCCGTGTCCCGCGCGGCTGTGGCCCGGCCTTATCCTTGCGCTCTGCCATGCCCACTCCTGCTCAGCCTCTGTTCCGCCACGGGTCAGTACCGACGACAGAACGTAAGGGGGCAAGCGCCTCCTGGCAAGCGCCGCCGTTCGTCGGCTCGCCACCGACCTCGCGTCGGTAGGAATCGCGATTGGGTGACGGGGGCGGAACGGCGCCTCGCCTTCACCCAATCTCCAGCCGCACCGGCGGCAGCCCGGTGGGGCTCCAGAAAACCCACCGCCGCCCGCAAAAAGCGAGCCCGGGTCTTGATTGTTATGCCAATATTTCAGGTAATGGTGATGGTAGGTGATAAGATTTTGTTTTTCCGCCGGGGCCGCACGAGCCGCCGCCAGGCCGCCCGAGCCCCGGCGAAGGTGCTAAACCGGCCGAAGCCTAGCCTAGGCAGCACAGGAGCGTCAAGCCAAAACCCGGTTGGGCCCCGCCGGGTAGCACGGGCAAGGGCGGTAGTGGGGGGAGCATAGGATCGGGCGAGCCCAGACCACGACACGTTTTTCAACATCTGGAGTAGCGCCCCGGAATTCGCCAAGCCCCCGCTCGAAGTGGCACCGTTCGGCTATGCTGCGATCCATTCCGTGTGGCAGTGCGCAGGTGCGGGCCAGAGGCCAAGGTGGGTTTGGACCTTTTCGATGACCTCTGGCAGCTCGATAAAGGGGGTGTTGCCAGTTTCGTCACTTTGTGACCATCCGCCCCTAGCGCCAATGTCCCTACGCCCTGCCTCCCCGGTCGGTCAGTGGCCTTCTTGCCAGCAGCCGCATCCTGTTGAGCGTCACCAGGACCGACGCGCCCATATCGCCGAGGACTGCCAGCCAGAGGGTCAACCAGCCCGAAAACGCGGCGTCGATGGCGAGGGCCTTGCTCGCCGGGGCGAGGGCGATATTTCGCTGCGTCACCGGGACCGTCGCACGGCTCAATCTCACACGGTGCCGGTGAGTTGCTACCTTCACCTTTCTGACAGGACTGCGATCCCGGGCGAAGCGCGTGAGGAGGGAAAGGGGACACTCTCTGCAGGCTAGGCGGTGAACCGCTTGACGATGAATCGCCGGATGGCGTTCCTCCGCTCCTGATCCATCCAGACGAAGCGGAGGCCGTGACGGAAAACCTGCCCCACCCCTGTCACCATCTCGGGCGGGCCGGTCCAGACGACCTCTGAGAGGGCATGCAGCCTGGCGTCGCCAGTCCGGAGGCTGATCTCGAGCAAGGTCCCCTTCCCGCAGGTCTGGGGCAGTTCCAGCATGACGCCGCCTTCGCTCAGATTCCGGATGAGGCCTGCGATTCTTCCCGTGCCGGCCCGCCTCGTACCGCCGCGTAACCGGCAGATCGCCCCGATCTCGACGTTGAACCGGGGATACCGTCGTTTGGGGTGATCATCGGCCGGGGTCGCCGCTTTCGCGGCTTTCGCCTGGGGACGGCCGACCCGCAGGAAAAGGGCAACGTTTCGCGCGAGACGGTCCAGGCCGACCGGCTTCGGGATGTACCCGATGCAGTGCTTGAACACCTCCTCCGCTCGCACACCCGAGATCTCCTCCGCGGTAAGCGCGGCCACAACGATGCCCGCCGTCTCGGGTTGCTCACGCAGTTTCTTGGCCACTGACAGGCCGTCCACATCCGGTAGCCCGAGATCCAGCAGGATGAGATCCGGAAGTTGCTGGGCGGCCAAGGCATAACCCTCGGTGCCGGTTCCGGCTTCGATGATCTCGTACCCCAGGCGGGCCAGGGAATCGGCCAGGGCCACCCGCAGAGAGTCATCGTCCTCTACGATCAGCACCGTCTCCCCGGGCATGCCCGCCTCCATCCAGGACAGGATGGACAGTAGCGAGCGGTCGAGGACGAGTCAAGACCTTTCACACCCTCATCTGTCTGGCCGACCATGGACGGGACACGCGAGCCTGCCAACCCAATGATCCCTTCGGTCCGGAGACCCGATTGCAAGTGCAGCTTTGTCAAGTATAATCAGCACGCCTGACGTAGTGACGCACCCCTATCCACACCATCGAAAGGAGGAGGGTCACATGGGAGCCATGAAGGAATTTGCGGGCGTGTACTATCGCGAGGGAGCGTTGGATCCGAAGACCACGCAGTTGGTGGCCCTGGCTGCCATGGCCGCGGCCGGCTGTACCAGCTGAGTGCCGGCTCGCTTCGCGGCCGCGAAGCAAGCCGGCGCCACCGAAGATGAGATTATGGAAACCCTGTACTACGCCATGCGGGGCGCCGCCCGCGCCAGCTGGAGCACCATCAAGTACATTGACGGGATCGAGGATCTGAACAAGAAGTGGAAGGAGAAGTACGAGCGCGAGGCCGGCAAGTAACTCTCGCTCGTCACGAAATCAGCACGGCCCCTCCATCCCTCGGAGGGGCCGTGATTTTTCTGAGAAGTCAACTCTTCGCTGCGGCTCTTGCGGCGACCTTCGCCTCTGTCGCCATGATCTTGGCGTGGGCGTCCTCGACGGCCTGCATGAACAGTTTGCGCGCCGCGGCCTCGTCCAGCGTCCGGGTGCCGATCATCAGATTCAGGCTGTTCGGACTCCGCTCGGTCTGGGCCACTAGCGCAGCGGCACCCTGCACAACCTGGCACGCTGCAGGCACAGCGATACCGGGCGGCAGACCGTGACCGATGGCGGCATCGGCCAGCGCAGCGATGATCGGGAAGACATAGGTCGGCCCCACCGCCGTGAGCGCCGTGGCGATGGCCATCTGCTCCTCCGGAATTTCTTCCGCCTTGCCGAACACCTTAAGCAGCTCTCGCACCTCGTCAGCTTCGGCCGGCCCAACATAGCTTCCGAAGCAGAACGGGTTCATGCCCTCCCCGATCCAGGACGGCGTGTTGGGGATCAGGCGCACGACGGGGACCGGCTTGCCG
>CAZIRH010000327.1:0-5701 GCA_964541065.1 uncultured Solibacteraceae bacterium | reverse complement strand
GTCAACCGCGAAGATGGCCCGGGTGAAACCGCCGAATGTTGGTGTGGCGAGGCGGCCACCAGGCTCCAACACTCGCCGGACCTCGGTAATCGTGCGGAGCACATCCGGCCAGTTCATGCTCTCCAGGGCGCCGCAGACCGAGGCCCCGTCGAACTCGCGATCGCCGAAGGGAAGAGCTTCGAGCCCGCCTATCTCGAAGGATACGTTTGCCAGGCCAAGGCGACTCGCGTTGGCGCGGGCCGCGGCGATCATGTTCGGTGCGGCATCCAATCCAACTAGTGTGCCGACGTGCTGCGCAAGGCAGAGCGCCGGCAGACCCGCGCCACAGCCGATGTCGAGAACCCTCCGGCACCCCTTCAGAGCGCCGATGAAGAACTCAGCCGCCTTCCGGTCGCCCGCGTTGAGGTTCGCGAGTTTGCCCGGAGACCGGAAGCCGGCGGCATCTATATCCTCGTTGAAGAACTCCCACATCTCAATTCGGCGAGGTTGAATCCTCTTAGGCACGGCGAGTTACTCCTTCTCTTGTTGCTCCGGTACTTCAGTGTCGAAGCGTAGCTGACGTTCTCTCGTGGCACCTGCTTCGGCAGTATACTACCGAAGCAACGAAAGGCGATTTCATCCCCAACTCACCCTCCTCCCATCTGCAAGAAGCTCTTCAGCCGCCGCGGGTCCACATCGCCCACCTTCACGGCCGCCATCAGGGCGCAGCCCTCCTCACCTTCGTGCGAGCAGTTCGAGAACCGGCAGCGGCCCAGATACGGCTGAAGGTCCGGGAATGCGTCCACCATCTGGTCGGGCGCCACTTGCCAGAACGCGAGCTGCCGCAGGCCGGGTGTGTCGGCAACCCAGCCGCCGAACGGAAGCTCCAGGAGTGAGATCGAACTGGTGGTGTGGCGGCCCTTGTGGGTGACATCGCCGACCTCGCCGGTGCGCAGCCGGAGCCCTGGCGCGACCGCGTTCAGCAGCGACGACTTCCCGACACCCGACGGGCCGCAGAGCACGGACCGCCGGCCGCGCAGGGCATTCTTCAACTCGTCAACTCCGTCCCCCGAAAGAGCCGAGGTGAAGAGCAGGCGGAAATCACATTGGCGGTAGACAGCGAACCGCGCGCGCAGCGGCTCGCCGTCCACCAGATCACACTTGTTGATGCAGATGAGCGGCTCGAGGCCGCTCGCAGTCGCCGCGACGAGAAAGCGATCCAGCAGGAACAGGTCGGGCCGCGGCTCGGCCGGGGCGAAGACGATGACGGCCTGGTCCACGTTGGCCACGAGCGTGTGCTGAAGAGGCTGACTGCCAGCGGCTCTGCGGGAAAAGCCTACATCGCGCGGCAGCACCTGCTCAATGACACCGCGGCCAGGCTCCAGCATGGTGATGCGGACTCGGTCGCCCGCGGCCACGGGCGCCACCTTCCTTCGCCTGTCTTTCTTCAGCCTCCCTCGCAGGAGGCAGCGGATGACGCTGCCATCTACCACCACACCGAAGTGGGCGCCGTGGTTCTCGGTGACCACCCCTTCGAGGAACTGATCACTCACGCTCGGCCGCCTGCCCTTCGTTGTCGATCGGCACTTGCGTCATGAGCCAGAAAGTGTGATCGCCCAGCAGAAAGTCAACGCTCACCGGCACGGACTGGTACGAGGAGATGCGGAGCAAGTCGGCTGGGAAGGAGCCGGTAAGTTCGACCATCACCGTCCGGTCCAGGTTACTCCCCGGCGGAAGCGAGAACTGTTCCCCGCCCGGATGTCCCCCAGCGATGCGAAAGCCTGGGTTGAGGCCGATGCGGAAACCGCCGGCCAGTTCCTGGCTGCCGTGGTTGGCCAGAGCCAAGCTGACCTCAAAGCATCTGTCGGCCGCAGCCGGCTGGTCTGCGCCGAGAGTCGCCTCCAGCCATGCGGAGCCAGAGCGCAGGCGCAGCCTGCTGACGGCGGGGCCAACTCCGCCGCTGTCGAACTGGCAGGAACCGCCGGTAATCGTCACGGTCAGTTCATCTTGCGCAAGCGGTTCGTGCCAGCGAAGGATATGCTCGCGAGTGCCCGCGCCCGGCGCGCTCTCGAACAGGGCCATCGGATGCTCGTGCAGGAACTGCGACAGCACCGGCAGGTTGAAGAACTTCCAGACCCGGAGCATTTCGCCGCGGGTGGCGGGCAGGAAGCCGTGGCGAGCGTACAGACGGTGGGCGGCGAGGTTGTTCTTGAACGTCTGCGCGTGGATTGCCAGGAATCCGGCGCGAGCGGCAGCCTCGATGGCGTGGCGTACGATCGCACCACCGACGCCTTGTCCCCGATAGGCCGGAGCGACCTCCAGGTTCTCCAGCTCCGCCAACGGGTAGAAGACGGCGTCGAGGATCGCACGGCCAACAACGACGCCGTCAGCGCCAGCGACGATCACCTCTTTCTCGCGGAAGTTGTCGAAGGTGACGCCGGTGGCCGGCCATTGGAAGCCACGGTCAGCCACTCCGGGCCAGTAGCGGGCGCGCAACACCTCTTCCCCATGTCGGGCAAAGACATCACAGGTTTCGACTGCTATGGGTACGGACTGCGAATAGACTCGCTCTTGCATTGGTTCTCCTCGGGGCAATGCCCCTGTGTTTGCGTTGTGAGGCATCCCGCGAGGAGGCCGGCCAGGAAAAGCGAAACGCCACCCCGATGCATCGGGGTGGCGCGCTTTCTGAGCTTCCGTGATGCTCAGGGGCAGGAGGCAAGCTCACCGAAGGCGACCAAGACTCCTGCCCTACGGGCGGGGGTCAGCCGTCCGCGACACCTTCAGGCACCGGAGGCAGGCGACGACCTACTCGATTCGGGATGCACATGATCTTGGTCATCGTCACCACCTCCTTTCCTGCTCTGCGTAACGGCATGGCTACGCAGGACGAGTCGCCTGAGTAGTCCCAACTGTGTGCAGTATAGGCTGGGCCCGCGGTGTTGTCAACCGCGAAGATGGCCCGGGTGAAACCGCCGAATGTTGGTGTGGCGAGGCGGACACCCCTCTCCCTTCGGAAGGGAGAGGGGCAGGGTGAGGGTGGAAGCCCATAGAGTGTCACCCTCTCCCGGCCTCTCCCTGAGGAGAGGGGGCTGCCCGGTCTACCCGCATACCTGCCCAAACCGGTCAAACGCTGTAGCCGCAGGTATTAGCCCCAACGAGGTGGGATGGTAGCCCCGGCGTGTTACGGAGCAATGCATAACATACTGGCAGCGTGGTTATCGAGGAGATGGGCGTTGCCGAGAAGCGGGCGACGGATACGCACACCACGTTAACCCTCCCAGATCGTCTGCAACCGTGTAACCGCTCAATCGGGCCGCGTGCTGCTTCGGGCTACACACCGGCTGGAGGCGGCGACCCGCATCGGAGCATCGGGGATATAGCGCTGGCCTCGGCCACGCTCCTCTTCGTTGCCGGCAGGTGGAGGCACAAATCCCGAATCACCTGCATCCGCCGGTCATTCTGAAGCGCGGTCGGAATCGGCGGTGTGGGCTCATCGGAGATAGCGTCGTTGGCGTCATGAGGCGAATCTGGGGGGGACTCGGGTTTGGTCAGCCCCGCCCGGGGAGGTGAGCGCAGGGCAACTGCGCTGAAAGCGCGCGCGCCTTCGGAGAGAAGAAGGACGAAGATGGCTAAGGTCGTTAGGAGCGCTGTGACGCCAGCGACGGCATCTTCGCTGTTCTCAAGGGCGGTCGGGCGAGTCTAGAAGGACCGCCGGATGCACGTGACCTCACGCGCCATTGGGCGCCGCGTGCTCGACGAGCTTGAGGCCGAAGGCGCCAGCGTCGGGCAGGGCGCGGCCTGCGCGCACTGCGGCGAGCGCTTCCCGCAGGCCTGCGACTATCTCATCGTAGCGACCGATCAGGGCGTCGTAGCGCGCCATCACGACATCGAGTGCGTACGGCCGGCTCTCGCGCTGCCACAGCTCGCGGAAGCGCTCCTTGAGGGCGAGATGGCGCTCGCGCACCGCGGTCATCAGCCGCAGGGCCTGCTCCACGCGGGGCGCGGAATGCGCCGCGTCCGGCGCCCGCTGCGCCTGCTCATAGGCCTCGGCCGCATCGAGCAGGTCGCGGCAGCGCGTGGCCATTAGCTCCAATCGCTCGGCGCCGAAGATGACGCAGTCGAGCAGGTCGGCGTTGACCTTCGCCTCCTGCTGCGCGGCGCGCAGGTGCGCCAGGCCGGGCTCGACGATGGCGAGCAGGCTCTGCGCGCGTGCGCGCGCCTCGGCGGGGTCCGCCGGCAGCTCAACCCACTCGCCCCGCCAGAAGCGCCAATCGAGCAGGCGGGGATCCTGCGTGGGTGGGTAGCAAGGCAGGTGGTGAGCCTTGCCCAGCAGCGTGACCGCACGGCCGAAATGGTCCCCGCTCTCGCCGAACAGCACCGCCCCGATGCGGCGGTTGAAGTCCTCCAGGCTGGTCGCCGACGCATTCCACGCGCACTCCGCGCCCCAGGCGACGCCGTGCCAGATATTGCCGACGAACGCCTCCGCGTCATCGTTCCACGTCGTATTCAGCATTCCCAAAGCGCCAAGCTTGGCCCCGTCGCGGACGAAATTGCGGATATTGACCGCCGCGGTGTCATAGTTCGGCACAATGGCCAGCACACTGTGGTCACATGGGCAGACGAAGAAATCGAAGCCGGCCTGCACGAAGGGGACGATGGCATGATCGAAGGACTCGCGGGGGCCGTAATCCCACGAGAGCATGACCGTATCCTTGGGGATGTCGCCCAGGTTCTGCGGATAATTAACGATGATATCGCCCCATATCATCATCCGCTTGCCATACTTGCCGGTGACCAGCTCGTGCAGGCGCTTGATATGCCGCGCATATACCCCGCCCACGCCGATCTTCTCCACCAGCGCCTTGGAGGGCCCGGTGCCGATGCTTGCTTCATCGCAGCAGACGTTGAAGAACTCGGAGTCGGTCAGCGGGATCTCCTCCGAGTACATGTCATCGAGCAGCCGGTAGGTGCCCTCGTTGGTCGGGTCGAGGACGCCTGGCGTTTCGCCGAGCGGCGCGTATGCGGGGTTTGCCAGGATGTTGCCGAAGTGAGCGAAGGACTGCTGGCTGCCGATGACCTCGCTGTTATAGAGCCTGGCGTAGGCGACCAGGTCCTTGAGCTCCTGGGGCTGCAGGCTGCCGTCTCTGGGGCCGATGTCCGGGTGTTTGGCGAAGGCGAACTGGTTCTCCATGTAGTAGGTGAAGAAGTTCATCTTGAGCAGGGATCCCATGCGTATCTCGCGCTTCATGGTCGCCGGCAGCGAGCTGCGCCCGCGGGTGATGTCGTCCTGAAACCCGCGGTAGCGCAGCGACGGCCAGTCGTCAATGCGCAGCCGCGGCAGCGAGCCGCCCTGCAGGTTAGCCACCACCAACTGGCGCAGGGTCTGCATCCCCCACACCAGGCCCGCCGCGGTGCGCGCGCCCACCGCGGCAAAGCTCGGTGAAACCACGAGCGCGTACCCTTCATCCTGCTCAGGCAAGGAGCCCAGCGCCTGCCGCAAGGCCGCCGCGTCGAGCTTCTCCGCTGACAGAAAGAGGAACCACGGCAGCGGGCCTTCGCTGGCCGGCACGGGCTGCACCTCACATGCCGCACCCGCGACCGCGGCCAGCTCCTCGCGCAGATCCCCGGCGACCCGGCATGATGCGGGTGAGTCGCTGAGCACAATGCTCATTCGCGGCTCGAGGGCGAAGCGGCCGGCGGACAGCGCCACCCGCTTGGGGAA
>CAZIRH010000326.1:0-5719 GCA_964541065.1 uncultured Solibacteraceae bacterium | reverse complement strand
CCCGGGGGAAAGCGCGGATGCGTTGGTTCACCGTTCGGTCGGGGCCAGCGGTTCCACCAAGCGGACTAGGAGGGGAAGGTCCGACGTGACCATCCTCCACACCTCTGCCAGGTCCACGATGTCGTAGTGATGGATCAGCTTGTCCCGCGTTCCAGCGATCAGTTTCCACGGCACCTCGGGGTGAGTTGTCCGGAACTCCTCCGAGAGCCTCTTGACGGCCTCGCCGATCACCAGGAGCTCGTGCAAGACTGCGGCTTGCGTCTTGACGTCTTCAAGAAAGCCGGACCTGTCCAAGGCCCCCCGGAACTCGATTGCGAGCCGTGCGGCCTTCAGGATGTCCAGGAGAGATGCCTCATCGCGAGACAAAGTAGGGCTCCGCGCTCTCCAGGATCGCCTGACGGCGTATCCAGTTCGAGCTTCCCTCAACCGCTCGACGGGAGACAAGATCGACTTTCCGTTTGAGGGCCGAACATAGTTCCTCCTCCATGGCCACGTGGTCGAGCAGGCTCCACGCAGCGTCGGGAGCAAAGGACACCAGCAGGTCCAAGTCGCTGTGCGGGCCGAAATCATCTCGCAGGGCGGAGCCAAACACGGAAAGCTCCTCGATCTTCCATCTGCGGCAGAAGTCCTCCAGCCAGCCCCTCGGAACAGAAATCTCGCCTCGCAACATCTCTGTGGCCTAGAGCAAGAATACCACGAGGTGCGATCCACCGCGTGGACGCGCTACGCCCAGCCCGAGAAGTCGAGGCTGAAACGGCGTCAGCTCAGGGCGTGCAGGGACTTGGCGGTCGAGCGGTTCGCGCTGCACACCTGCGCCCCACCTGCCTGACCCGCTGGGCCCGGACGATGGACCCTTACACGCTGGCCTACCTCGCCGGCCACAGCGACTCCGCCACGACGAAGAGGTACGTGCACCCGCAGGCTGAGGCAGTGCGGGAGGCGATACTGAAGGCCGTGCGCCGCCCGGCTGCGGAGGCTGCCTGCGCACGGCGTAGTCAGAGCAGCCGATAGAGTGCCGGGCGCTCGCTGACTCGGCGAAAATGCTCGGTATTGCTGCCCGGATTCCGGACCCTGTGCTTCGGCAAGAACGTCCCGGCGTAAGTGATGCCGATGGCCTCGTTGACCTCAGATGGGCTGAACGGTTCACGTAGGCGACCGTCCGCCACGGCCTCGCGGATGCTGCGAATCGTTCGCCCTTCTTTCATCGTCACCAGTCTATGCCGGGCGCCTTGGGTGAGTCCAACGCGCAGATGTCCGAACCTCCCCCGCGTGGCTTCCCCCAGGGCACATTCTGGGCACACCAACGAAAAATAGCTCAGAGCCCTCTGGCCCCGAGCCGCCCTAATCCGCAGAAAAGAAAGAACGAAGGCTGGTCGGGGCGAGTGGGTTCGAACCACCGGCCTCCTGGCCCCGAACCACGCGCGCTAGCGTCCTGTCTCGCAGATGCCTTGACCATGCTGCCTCGTGGGACAGGCCTTCAGCCTGTCGGCCGTAATAGTGCCTATGGTCAACGGACTTGCGAAGCAGGCGCGCCAGCGCGCCCGGCTGGATGGCGCCTCACCACAGTTGACCCATATGCTCAAAATGGCATATGCTGATTCCTGGAGCCCCGCTTGAAAGCCATTGTGTGGATGGGCGATTCACTGGACGTCTTGAGGCGCTTCCCGGTCCCGGTACGCGAGCAAAGGGCGTAGGATGTCACGAACGACTGACCACGTTGCCGGTAGCGGTAGCGTGTTCAAAGACCTGCGGCTTCCGCAGCCTGAGGATGCGCTCGCCAAAGCCGAGCTGGCGCACAGAATCGCCACCCTCATCCAGCGGCGAGGCCTCACGCAAGCACACGCCGCGAGGCTTCTGAAGGTGGATCAGCCGAAGATCTCGGCCCTCAAACACGGCAGGCTCAGCGGCTTTTCCCTGGAGCGCCTGATGCGGTTCCTCATCCTGCTGGGGCACGACGTGGAGATTGTGGTGGCAGCTCGGCCGAGACAGCGGGCCGAGGCCCGGCTCCGGGTGGCATAGCGCCCTCAGTACTTCTTCAGTTCACCCACCAGCGCCGCCAAGCCGCGCTTGCGGTAGAGATCGCTGAGGCGCTGCTCCTCGGGCGAGGGCGCGAGTACCCGCCCCAGGCGCGGGTCGGCCAGGGCGGCGCGGTCGGGAATCCAGATCTGGCCGTCGGCGAACTCGACCTGGCTGACGAAGCCGGTCAGCCCGTCAATGGTCACGGGCTGCCCCGAGCGCTGCGAGAACTTGAGCGCCGCGTCCTCCGCGGCCACGCCTTTCTGACCCGGCGCCAGCCGCAGGGCGGGGTCGGCGGCCGGGACCGCCCCGGCCAGAAACTCGCGGCCCTGCCGGTCGCGGATGAGCCAACCGATCTCGAAGTAGCGCACCGGGCGGTCGGAGCGGTTCATCACCTCGAAGCGCGCCCCGCGGGCCTCGTTGCCGCTCACGCGCGCCAGGCCGCTCACCGGCTCCAGCGGCGCGCCGGGCAGGTGCAGGAAGGCGAACTGGCGTTCCTGCTCGGCCCCCGCGGCGGTCACCCGGCCGCGACGGGTCACCTGCACGTCCAGGCTGGCCCCCTCGCTCTGCCGCGCCAGGCTGGCCAGCACTTCCTTGCGCAGCCCCTCGGGCCCCTGGGCCTCCAGAACCGAGCGGAAGTACTGCCGGTCGCGGCGCGCTTCCAACTCCCAAACCGTCATGGCGCGGCGCGAGTTCAGCCGGTTGGGGCCGTAGAAGCCGAGGTCGTCGAACAGCACCCCGTCCAGGCCGATTTCCACCAGCGCGCCGCCCGCCCGCACCGGCTGGAGCAGGCGCAAGTCAATGCGCACCGGGAAGGTCTCCCCGGGGCGCACGTCCAGGCTGGGCACGGACACCGAGGCTTTCCCCCCGGGCGCCACCTCTTGCGCCAGCACCAGCAGGGTGACGCCGCGGACGCGCTGCGCGCCGGAGTTGCGCAAAGTAAGCGCCGTGCGCAGTTCCAGGGCCAGCGCCCCGCCCAGCGCGGCGGTCCGCGACTCGCCCCAGTCGGCGCTCACCAGGGTCACGGGCGAATCCGGCGGAAAGTTGATGCGGAAGGCGCCGGTGCGGGCGCTGTCCTGGGCGACGGCGGCCAGCGCCGCGCCGCACAGCACCACCAACAGCCTATTGCGTGTAGACATGGCTGATTGTCACGTAACCGGTCTCGGCATCCACGTACCGGGCGCGCACGCCCTGGCCGCTGGCCGAGAAGGTCACCTCAGTGGCCCGGGGGTGCAGCAGCGCCAGAGCCCGGCCGTCCTGCTCGACTTCAATCCAGCGGGGATTCCCCCGCACCACCACCCCCTCAGGAGCGGCCCGCTCCGCCACCGGCGCAGCGGGCGGAGGCCAGCTCTGCAACCACCACCCCAGCACTACTACCAGCAACACGGGCAGTGCCAGCGCCGGCCGCCAGGGGCGCCATGGGGCGGCCTGCACGGCGGGACCCACGCACTCGCCGGCCGCCAGGCCCACCCGTATGTTGGCCTTCATTTCGCCGGCGAGTTGCGCCCACTCCACGCCGGCGGACATTTCGTGTTGCCCGCGTGTCCACTCGCGGACGGCGCGGAACTCCTCGACCGCGCGCGCGCAACCGGGGCAGTCCTTCAGGTGCCGGGCCACACGCCACCGTGTCCAGAGGCTGGCCTCGCCCCCAGCGTACAGCGCCAGATCGGCTTCCTGCGGGTGCATCACAGCCTCTTCCTCTTGGCCAGGAACCGGCGGAACTTCGTCCGGGCGTTGGCAATGTGCGAGCGCACCGTGGCCTTCGAGCAGTTCAGGTGCCGGGCTACCTCCTCGGCCGGCAGATCCTCGACGTCGCGGAGCAGCAGGGCCGCACGCTCCCGCTCCGTCAGCACCTGGAGGCCTTCCTCCAGCAGCGCCTGGCGCTCGGAGCGCAGCAGCAGTTGCTCGGGGCTGTCCGCGGGCGGCGTCCGCAGCGGCTGGGCCAAGGTCTCGAATTCGCAGAAGGTCACCCGCCCGCGCCGGCGCAGGTGGTCGATGGCCGCGTTGGTGGCGATGCGCGACAGCCAGTGCGCCGCCTTCTCGGCGTCTTTGAGCTGCTCCTGCCGCTGGAGCGCCTTGATGAAGACCTCCTGCGTGAGGTCCTGGGCGTCGGCCACGTTGCCCACCATGCGGTAGACCAGCAGAAAGACCCGGCGCAGGTTGCCGGCGACAAACCGGTTCTGCCGCTCGAGGGCGTCCTCGAGGGCCGGCTGGACCAATTCGCCCATAAATGCGAGTGCCAGACTGCTCATGCGCCTATAATCAGATGACGCTCGAAGCTGGGTGAGCGTGGAGTCCTTTAGGCGCTACTCTGATTATAGGAAGCTGACGGTGGGAGCGGTTCTGATATGACTCTGGCTGAGCGGATGCACAGGATCGGTACGGAGACGGCTTTCGAAGTGCTGGCGCGGGCCCGGGCGCTCGAGGCGCAGGGCCGCAAGATCATCCACCTGGAGATCGGGGAGCCGGATTTCTCGACCCCGCGACACATCGTCGAGGCGGCCAAGCGGGCGCTGGACGAGGGCTGGACCCACTACGGGCCCACGCTGGGCTACCCCGAGTTGCGCGAGACCGTGGCTGCCTACGTCAGCCGCACGCGGGGGATCAAGGTCGAGCCCCAGCAGGTGGCGGTGGTGCCCGGCGGCAAGCCCATCATCTTCTTCCCCATGCTGTCGCTGCTGGAGCCGGGCGACGAGGTGATCTACCCCAACCCGGGCTTCCCCATCTACGAGTCCATGATCCGGTTCGCGGGCGCCGTGCCGGTGGCCATGCCCCTGATCGAGGAGCACGGCTTCTCCTTCGACCTGGACTGGCTGCGCGACCACCTGAGCGACCGGACCCGGATGCTGGTTCTGAACTCGCCGCAGAATCCTACCGGCGGTGTGGTTCCCGCCGGGCAGATCCGCGCCGTCGCCGAGCTGGTCGGCGACCGCGATCTGATGGTGCTCTCCGACGAGATCTACTCGCGCATCTACTACGAGCAGGCGCCGTCCTCGATTGCCAGCCTCCCCGGCATGCTCGAGAAGATCATCCTGTTGGACGGCTTCTCGAAGACCTACGCCATGACCGGCTGGCGCATGGGCTACGGCGTGATGCCCGAGTGGCTGGTCGAGGCGGTGGGCAAGCTGATGGCGAACTCGAACTCCTGCACCGCCAGCTTCACCCAGCGCGCCGGGCTGGCGGCGCTGGAAGGCCCGCAAGACGCCGTGGACGCCATGGTGGCCGAGTTCCGCCGCCGCCGCGACGCCTTCTGTGACGGCCTGAACCGGATACCCGGCTTTCGCTGCGCGCGCCCGGGCGGGGCCTTCTACGCCTTCGCCAACATCAGTGGCACGGGGCGGGACTCCCGCGAACTGGCCGAGCACCTGCTCCAGCAGGCCGGCGTAGCCTGCCTGAGCGGCACCGCCTTCGGCGAGTACGGCGAGGGGTACCTGCGCTTCAGCTACGCCAACTCCTTCGAGAACCTCATGGAGGCGCTAGAGCGGATCGCGGCGTGCCTGTAGAGCTGCCGGTCACCTCCGAGCGGCCTTCGCCTCCGGCGGCGGGAACGGATACCGGTTCGGCGTCACCACCACCTCGGTGGTGAACTTGAAGGGGTACTTGCCCCCGCTCGGGTACGTCAGCTCGAGGAAGAACGCGGTCCAGCCTTGCGGCGGCTTGGGAAGCGAGGCCACGTAGAGCCCGTTCTCCCCCTGGACCGGCG
>CAZIRH010000325.1:0-5753 GCA_964541065.1 uncultured Solibacteraceae bacterium | reverse complement strand
GCCGAGCGCGGTGCCGCTGATAAGCTGGCGGCTGCGCGCTGTTGGCGAGTCGCGCAGCCGGCTGCTGATGGAGGGCCTGCCCACCTGCGCCAACTGCCATTCTTTCTCTGGCGACGGCAAGACCCTGGGGATGGACGTGGACGGTCCGCAGAATGACAAGGGGATGTACACGATTGTCCCCGTCACGCCGCGCATGTCCATCCGCAGCGAAGACGTATTCTCCTGGAACTCTTTCCCGGGCAAGCCGCCCGGTCACCGGACGATCGGTTTCATGGCGCAGATTTCGCCCGACGGGCAGTACGCCGTGACCACGCTCAACGAGGCCATGTACGTGGCCAATTTCAAGGACTACCGCTTCCTCCAGGTGTTCTATCCGACGCGCGGGATCCTGGCCTGGTACAGCCGGGCGACGGGCCGGATACGGGCCCTGCCGGGGGCCGATAACCCGAGCTACGTGCAAACGGACGCCGTCTGGAGTCCCGACGGCACATACCTGGTCTTTGCCCGGGCGGTCGCGAAGGACCCGTATCCCGAGGGCCGGAAGCTGGCCGAGTACGCCAATGATCCGAAGGAGCCCCCAATCCAGTACGACCTTTACCGGATTCCCTTCAACGCGGGCAAAGGCGGCCGGCCGAGAGCGATCGCCGGCGCCTCGCGGAACGGGAGGAGCAATGCCTTCCCCAAGGTTTCGCCCGATGGCCGCTGGGTCGTCTTCGTTCAGTCCCGCAACGGCCAGTTGATGCGTCCCGACGGCCAGCTCTACATCGTCCCGGCGGAAGGCGGCCGAGCGCGGCGGATGCGGTGCAATACGCCGCTCATGAACTCCTGGCACAGCTTCTCGCCCAATGGCCGCTGGCTGGTGTTCTCCTCGAAGAGCCGCTCGCCGTACACGCAGATGTTTCTGACGCACCTGGACGAAGAAGGCCGCGACAGCCCGGCGATCCTGATCGAGAATGCTACGGCGGCCAACCGCGCGGTGAACCTGCCTGAGTTCGTCAACATCCCGGCCGACGGCTTGCTGAGCATCGAGGTGCCTGCCGCCGAGTTCTACCGGCTCCTCGACCGGGCGTGGCAGTTGGCGGAGAAAGGCCAGCACGAGGCGGCCATCGCGGAATGGAAGAAGGCCTTGGAAATCAGCCCCGACGATGCCCAAGCCCACAACAACCTCGGGCGCGCCCTGGCCGCGAAGGGAGACTTCGACCAAGCCATCAGACATTGGCAGAAGGCCCTGGAGGTCAAGCCCGAATACGCCGAGGCGCGCAACAATCTCGGGGTAGCCTTGGTCCGGAAAGGGAGGATCGACGAAGCGATCACGCACTTCGAGAAGGTCCTGGAGGCCAACCCGAACTCGGCCGAGGTCCACAACAACCTGGGGCGCGCGCTGGCCGAGAAAGGGAAGATCGACGCCGCCATCGCACATTGGCGGAAGGCCATAGCGGTCCAGCCTGGGTACGCCGAGGCTTACAACAACCTGGGGACCGGCCTGTTTCGCAAGGGAAGACTGGCTGAGGCGATCACACAGTGGCAGAAGGCCATCGAGGCCAACCCCGGATTCGCTCAGGCCCACTACAATCTGGGTAACGCCTTCTACTCGCTGGGGAGCATCCCGGAGGCGCTGGCGCATTGGCGCCAAGGGCTCCGCCTAGAGCCGAACCATGTGCCCGTTCTGAAGCAAGCGGCGTGGGTGCTGGCGACGTGGCCCGAGGCATCGGTGCGAAACGGCGCGGAGGCCGTGCAACATGCGGAGCGCGCTCTCCAACTATCCGGCGGACGAGAACCGGCCGTGCTCGATGTGCTGGCCGCCGCCTACGCCGAGGCGGGCCGGTTTACCGAAGCCGCCGCAACCGCGCGCCGGGCCGTGGCCCTCACCGGGGAGCAGAACAATCCGCCTCTGGCGGAGGCGCTGAAGAGCAGGATTCCGCTCTACGAGGCCAGGACTCCCTATCGAGAGCGGCAAGCGCTGTCTCGTGCCCGTTAGGAGCTGAGCTATGAAACCTTCCAGACGCGCGCTCTTCGCCAGCGGCGCCGCTGCGCTGGCGGCGGCGGGCCAGGCGCCTGCGCCGGAGACCGGCGCGCAGCGGCTGAGCCTGGCCAAGCTGCAGGCCTGGGAAGCGCTGGGCTACGGCATGTTCATTCACTTTGGGATGAGCACGTTCGTGGGCCGCGAACTGCCCGACGGGCGCTCGCTGGCCTCGCTGTACAACCCTGACCGGCTGGACGTGGACCAGTGGACCCAGATCGCCCGGGACGCCGGGATGAAATACGCCGTGCTGACCGCCAAGCATGTGGCCGGGCACTGCCTGTGGCCCAGCCGGCACACCGACTACACGGTGGCCAGGAGCGGCAACACCACCGACGTGGTGGAGGCCTTCGTCAAAGCCAGCCGCCGCCGCGGCCTGCTGCCCGGGCTCTACTACTGCTCGTGGGATAACCACCACCTGTTCGGCAGCCTCACTCCGAGCTTCCGGCAGAAGGGCGAGCGGGCCTACACCACTTCGCTCTACCAGAGCTTCCAGACCGCCCAAATCACCGAGCTGCTCACCGACTACGGCCCCATCGCCGAGCTGTGGATCGATATTCCGGAGGTGCTGGGTCGCGGCTACCGGACCTTCCTCTACCAGCACGCGGCACGGCTCCAGCCCGACTGCGTGATCATGATGAACAGCGGGATCTCGGACCAGGCCGAGTACAACATCGAGCGGAACTGGCCCTCGGATCTGATCGCCATTGAGCGCCGGCTGCCTCCGCCCTCCGGGCACGTTAAGTGGCGCCTGCTCGAGGGCCGGCGCCACTACCTGCCCGGCGAGGTGTGCGACACCTTGGGCAAGCAGTGGTTCTGGACCGAGACGGATCGCCCGCGCCCGGACGAGGAACTGATCAACCTCTACCGGGAGTGCCGGCGCAGGGGCGTCAACCTGCTCCTGGACGTGGGCCCGGACCAGCGCGGGCTGATCACCGGCGAGTGCCGGGACACCCTCGACCGCCTGCGGAAGAACGTGGGGCTCTGACCGGGGAGCGCCTGGCTCATCGTAGGACAGGCGATTCCGCCCGTCCTCCGATTCCTTCACACCTTCACGAGTTTTGTCCTGCCTCACGCCCCCGGCCTCACCCGCGGGCCGACGGGGTGCAGGGCGATGGGCTGGAAGCCCAGCTTGAGGAGAACTGCCAGACGTCCGGTATACTTGAGTCATGGCCACCTCCACCGGGGACCGGATCACCAGGGCGCCCGGCGTGTGCGGCGGCAGAGCCTGCATTGCCGGTCACCGCGTCCGAGTGCTTGACGTGGTGGCGTTGCATGAGCACCAAGGACTGAGTCCCGACGACATCGTTTTGCAGGTCCCCACGCTCACACTCGCCGATGTCCACGTCGCGCTGGCCTACTACTTCGACCACGTGGAGGAGATCCGGGAAGAGATGCGGGCCGAGATGGTCCAAGCGGAGGAGAGCCGCCGCGAGCAGCCCTCTTTGGTCGCGGCCAGGCTGCGCCAGCAGAAGGTGGAAGCGCCCTTCTGACCCGTGCCTATTCGCTTCCGTCTCGACGAGCACATTCCGGCCAGCATCGCCGCGGGGCTCCGCCGCCGCGCCATTGATGTAACGACCACGGTTGAGGCCGGCCTGGTCGGCGCCGATGACCGCGCGCAACTCGCTTTCGCTGCGGCGTCCGGACGTGTGTTGGTGACCCACGATGCCGGCTTCCTGCGCCTGCATCGAGAGGGGAGCCCTCACATGGGCATCGCCTACGGTCGCCAAGGGGCGGCATCCTTGGGAGAAGTGCTCCGCCGTCTGGTGCTGATCCACGACCTGTTGACGCCGGAAGAGATGGCGGACCGGATCGAGTACCTGTGACCGGTGGAAGCAGGCCCGGCCACCTGCCAAGGAAGGACGCTGCGTGGTCCCCGCCGGCTGGGAACTCCTGATCGTGCTCCGGCGGAGCAAGTCAGCCGTCCGCGCTGATCCGCATCGGGCGGGCTTCCGAGTTCGCCTCGATCAGCCTTTGCGCCAGCGAGGCATGCCTGACGGTCACGGTCAGGTCCTTCTTCCCCAGGCACACCCCGAAAAGCCGGATAGCGACCTCCTGGCCCGCAGCCTCTATTCCCTGGTCGAACACACGGCGTTCGTCCTCGTCGAGCGCGTCGTAACACCCTGGGCAGAGCGGAAAAATGGCGTCAAAATCGCATTTCTGTCCCATAAGACCCGCCGCTACCCCGAGAACCCCGAACAGCACCCCGGACAACAAGATCTCCCCCGTCGAGCCCCGTTCGCGCACACGTCCCAGCTTCACACACAACGCTCGGAAGCACCGCTCGCCGGGCCGCCTCAACTGCTCCGAAAGACATCCGAAACAAACGTGGGGGTCCTGAAGGTCGTCGTTCTGTCGAACCGCACGGAGTAAGCGAGCCCTTCCATTCTGACCACCCGGGTACCCCAAGTATACACCGGCCCGGCTGCCTCCGGGCCATTCCGGCCCGGCACCCTGCCTGGCCCGGCGCTTGGTGAGAAATTCCGCCTGGGGCCCGCTTTCGAGCCAGCGGCCGGGGTTCATGGTGCCCCCGGCCTCACCCGCGGGCCCACGGGGCGCAGGTCGACGGGCTGGAAGCCCAGCTTGAGGGCCGGCGATTCCGGCCGCAGCGTGAAGTCGAAGCTGCCGGGGTTAACGAAGAGGGGATCGGCGATCACCGATTCCTTGTCCTGCCCCGCCTGCTGCCATTCGGCGAAGCTGCGCCCGGCGAACTGGATCGGCCCGCCGCGAGCGTCCCAATACAGGTTGCGGCCCATGTGGAAGCCGTCGCCGCTCCAGTTGCTGCCCAGGAGGCGCCCGGAGTCGAAGTAGACGATGTTGCGCTCGAAGCCGAACGAGCGGTGCGGCTCGGCGCGCGTGCGCATGAGTTGATACTCCCGGTTGAAGGCGAAGATGTTGTTGCGCACCGTGTTGTCGCGCCCGTAGTGCTGGTGGAACCCGGCGCTCCTGCATCTGTAGACCACGTTGTTCTCGATGAGCATCTCGCTGGAGCCCTCGTCCGGGTAGATGCCCCAGCCGCCGTAGGTGAACGCGGCCACGTCGTGGATGAGGTTGTTGCGAAGCACCGTGCCGGGCTGCACCCCCAGCGTGTAGATGCCGCCCATGTCGCTCAGCATCTCCTTGCCCACGTGGTGCAGGTGGTTGTACTCGATGAGGTTTGCCTTACATTGGTTGGGACCGTAGCCCCAGGTCCAGCCCACCGAAATGGCCGTGTAGTGAAGGTCGTGAATGTGGTTGTGCGAGATGGTGTTGCGGCTGCTCTGGCCCACCCAGACGCCCACCGCGGCCGGATAGACCAGGCCCAGGTCGTGGATGTGGTTGTCAGTGATGACGTTCTCGAAGCTCTGCTCGGCCTCGCGCTCCCGCTGCACGGCCTCGCCGATCTTGATGCCGCCCGCACCCATATCGAAGATCTCGTTGGCGACGACGCGGTTGCGCTGGGCGGCCTGGCCGAGCCAGATGGCATAACCGCCGTGCTGGGTGAAGGTGCACCGCTCGATGGTGCAGTCTTCCGCCCCGACTCCCTCGAAGGCCGCACCGGCAGCGACGGCCGCCTGCGTGTCGGCGTAGCCCTTCGCGTCCATGGTCCAGTCCGTGTGGCGGAAGTCCAGGCCCCGGAAAGTCACGTGCCGCACGAAGCGGCCCCGTGCCGGGTCGCCGTCCAGTCTGACCAGTTGGGTGAGCGCCGGCGCGATGACTTCTTCTGTGGCGAGATCCTCGCCGCCCAGAGGCC
>CAZIRH010000324.1:0-5754 GCA_964541065.1 uncultured Solibacteraceae bacterium | reverse complement strand
GATGAGCTGCTGAAACTGCGGCTCGCGCTCCGCGCCGCGCGATGACCACCGAGCGGCTGCGGCAGTACCTCCTCTACTATCAGGACTTGGGCATCCGCACGCTGTACAGGCGCCCGGCCGCGGCCCCCCCTGCGAGGGAGACGCTCGACGACATCATCGCCGACATGGGGGATTGCCGCCGCTGCCGGCTGCACGAGGGCCGCAACGCCATCGTGTTCGGCCAGGGCAACCCGCAGGCCAGACTGGTGTTCGTGGGCGAAGGCCCCGGAGCCGAGGAAGACGCGCAAGGGTTGCCGTTCGTCGGAAGGGCCGGGCAGTTGCTGACCCAAATGATCGAAGGCACGGCCCGGCGGGAAGGCATACCGCTGGAGCGCAAGGACGTCTACATCTGCAACGTGGTCAAGTGCCGCCCGCCCGGCAATCGCACGCCCGAGGCGGACGAGCTGGAAACCTGCGGGCAACTCCTCTTCCGCCAGCTCGCCGCCATCCGCCCCAAGGCCATTTGCGCACTGGGCGCCACGGCCGTCCGGGCGCTGCTGGGCACCAGGGAGGCGATGGGCCGGCTGCGCGGCCACTGGCACCTCTGGGGCGAGATCCCCGTCATGGTGACCTACCATCCCTCCTACCTGGTCCGCACCGGCAGCCCGGTGGCCAAGCGGGAATCCTGGGAGGATTTGAAGAAGGTCCTCCACTACGTCTACGATTGAGCCATGGGACGGAGCTACCCCGGCGTCTTCGTGACCTTCGAGGGCACGGACGGGTGCGGGAAGACCACGCAAATGGACCGGCTCGCCGCGCGGCTGCGGGACGAAGGCTACGCGGTGGTGGTGACGGTCGAACCGGGGGGCACGCGCATCGGCTCCCAGATCCGCCGCATCCTGCTGGACTCGGCCAATCAGGAGCTGTGCGCGATGGCGGAACTGCTGCTGTACTTCGCCTCGCGGGCGCAGAACGTCGAAGAGTGCATCCTGCCGGCGCTCGAGCGCGGCGCCATAGTGCTGTCCGACAGGTTCACGGATTCGAGCGTGGTCTACCAGGGCGCCGCCCGCGGGCTCGGCGAGGAGGACGTGCTGGCGCTGGACCGGATCGCCTGCCGCGGCCTCGTCCCCGAGTTGACGCTGCTCATCGACATCGACCTCGAAACCAGCCTGGCGCGGGCCCGCAGCCGCGGCCTCAGTCGGACGGAAACCCGCATGGACGAGCAAGCCGCGGGGTTTCACCGCCGCGTCCGCGAGGCCTACCTCGAACTCGCCGCGCGCCACGTAGAGCGGTTCCGGGTGATCGACGGCCGCCCCGACGCCGGGACCGTGGCAGCCGCCGTCTGGGAGGCCGTCCAGCCGCTGCTGGGAGAACGCAGTGTTCGCTGAGTTCCACGGCAACCGCGGCATCGCCGAGGCGCTCGAACAGGCCATCACCACCGGGCGCATCCCTCAGACGCTGCTGTTCGCCGGAGCGGAGGGTATCGGCAAAGCCACCCTGGCCCGGCGGTTCGCCGCCCGCCTGCTGGGCCGAGCCGAGAAGATCGAGCGCGACGACCTGAGCCTGCCCCACAACGCCGACTACATCGCCGAACGCGAGAAGTGGCCCGCCGAGCGCCGCAACGAGGATCCGCTCCTGTTCAGCTCCCACCCGGATTTCATCACCTTTCCGCCGGACGGGCCCCTGCGCCAGATCTCCATCCAGCAGATGCGCTTCCTCAAGGAGCTGGCGCAGTTCAAGCCCCAGCGCGGCCCCCGCCGGGTGTTCCTGATCGACCAGATCGACCGGGCCGGCGAGCACGCGGCCAATTCCCTGCTCAAGACGCTGGAGGAGCCGCCCGAGCACCTGATCCTCATCCTGACCGCCGCCAACCCCTACGACCTGCTGCCCACCATCCGCTCCCGCGCCGTGTGGTTCCACTTCGCGCCGCTCAGCGACGAGGAGATGCGGCATTTCATCAGCGCGCGCGCCCTCGATGAGATCGAGCGGCGCATCGCCCTGGCGCGCGGCAGCCCCGGCCTGGCGGTGTCGGTGGACCTGGAAGTTTTCGACCGGGGGCGCGCCGGCATGCTGAGCCTCCTCGAAGCGGCCTCCGGCGGAGCGCCCTTCGAAAGCTGGCTGCGCTACGCCGAATCCCCGGCCGCCCGCCAGGACCGGCTGGAAGACATGCTGCGCATCCTGTACCTGCTGCTCGAAGACCTGCTGCTGCTGCGCTACGGCGCCGACGGCATCCGCAACACGGATCTGCGCCAGCCGTTGGAAGCCCTGGCCCGCCGGGTCTCTTTCCTCTGGCTCCGCCGCGCCGTCGAGAAGGTCGATGAACTGGCCGCACTGGTCCGCCGCAACATCCAGAAGAGCATCGCCCTGGATGCGATCGTGGTGGAGCTGCGGGGGTAGCGGAGGCCCGTCATGCTCGTGTCCGTGGTCCGTTCATAGGAAGTAGTTCGGCCAGGGGCCGAACGCGGGCGAGGGCGCCCGCCCTACGCAGCCGCCTCGTAGGGCGGACCCCTGGTCCGCGGCCGACGCCCTCGTCGGCCATCCGGCGGGTGACATCCGGTCGGAGAGTCCACGCTGCGCCCACGCGGGCCATTCGCGGAACGCGGGGTCCTATGGACGGACTACGCTCGGGTGTGGGCTGCCAGCGCACCTGTTGCTGCGGGCCAGGAAATCTGGCTATACTATAGCCAGAATGCGCCACGAGATCCTTCTGGCGCCGGAGGCCCTGGAAGACCTCAGGAGGCTGGGCGCAGTCCGCCGCGCGGAGGTCAGGGCCGCCATGGAGAAGCACCTTCGCCATGAGCCGACCAAGGTCAGCAAGAGCCGGATCAAGCGGCTTCGCGACGTCCGGCGTCCCGGCTACCGGCTGCGCGTCGGCGAGATCCGGGTGTTCTATGATGTGTTGGGCGGCGTGGTTGAAGTGCTTGCCATTGTCCCGAAGTCGCAGGCTGGCAAGTGGCTCTCGGAATGGGAGGTAGCTGAATGAAAACGGTGGCTCTGTCGGAGGTCAAAGACGATCTCTCCCGCTACCTGCGGATCGCTGAAAAGGAGCAGGTGGTCATCACGCGGCACGGCAAGCCCGCCGGCGTGCTCATCGGCTTCGAGTCGGAAGAGGACTGGTTCGACTACCGCCTGGAGCACGATCCGCGCTTCCTGCGCCGTGTGGAGTCCGCCCGACGGAATCTGAGAGCCGGGCTGGGCGTCCCGCTGGAGGCGGTCGAGTAGCCCCTGGGCGCCCGCCGCGGTGGCAGTGCGCACCATTCCCCACTTTTGGCTTGATATTTCCGCGTTTGAGGCGCACAATCCGTTTAAGGAGGAACCAAATGAAACGGGCGACTTTTCGGAGACATGGGATCATCCTGATCTCCGTTTTCCTGGTATTCGCCTCGCTCGCATTGACGCAGTACCTGAAGATGAATCCGCCATCGGATGTCGATAAGGGGGCATTCACGCCGCCTGCGCCCGCGGTGGACAACTCCTGCTACCTGGCCACGGCCTCCAATATGCTGGCCGGCGCGGGCTACGGAACCGGCACCACCTTGCAGGCGCGCGCCAATCAGATCTATTCCCAGGTCGTCGCCAATTTCGGCGTGGCGAACGGCGGATGGGCCGACACGGCCCTCAGTTGGTGGTTGAGTTCGGCCCACAACACCTGGACCAACAACCGCTACACCGTCGTCACCGTGTATGGAAACAAGATCCCTAAGTACCCGTGGGCGGACGCCAACGGCGCCCGCTCCATTGGCAATCACCTGCGGGATTGCAGCTTCGTCGGGCTCAGCATCAGTTGGCCGGATAACACCCCTGGCGCCATAGGCTCTGGCGGCCATGCGATCACTGGATGGGGTGACGGCAGCGCTCCCCAGACGCTGACCGCCAATCCGGCCAACGTGCGGCTGACGGATTCCGACAGGGACACGGGCGGCAACGTCCAGACCTACACGTATGACGGCTTCACCAACCCCAACCCGGGCGGCGCCAACGAAGGCAACGGGTGGTACCTCAACTACAGCGCCAACCATCCGTACCTAAAGCACATCGTCGTGTTGAGCCCGGCGACCACGTCTTCGGGAGGCAAGTTGACGCAGAGAGTGACGGGGTCATACCAGATTCACCAGGCGCAGAGCAAGGCGGCCACCGATCTGCACTACAAGGTCGGGACCGATGTGGATATTCTGAGCTACAACACGACGATCGACTGGCCTACGACCAAGCCTCCGACGATCACGGAGAACTCGCCCAGAAGGCAACTGACCGTCGATTGGGACTTGAGTTCCAACCCGGTTCCCTACTGCACCTTGGTGACGATTACCACGGAGTTCATCCTGCCCAGTTGGAATGCGATGACATATGACGCTCCGGCTTTCACCTATCCGGACACCGGCAGATCGTTCCCGGGGATTCGTTGGGAGATGAAAACGCCGCTGGTGAAGGGCGCTGCCAGGATTCCGAATGTGACGGGCGGATACGTGGTTGGGAGCTTCGACGTCATCAACCCGCGGCAGCCGGCGAAGGAGCGGCCCGTGGCACGGTACCGGTTCATCCATGAGTACAGCTTCAACCAGTCTCCGGAACAGCACGTGTTTCTGCTCAGCGGAGCGAAAGGTCTCGCGGCCGCCAACGTGCGGTTTGGGCACAGCTACGGCTACCTCGATCCCCGCGCGCTGTGGAAGTTCGAGCAGTGGATGACCAGGCTGGACAAACCCTATCCGCTCACGGACCGTCCGGTGGAGATGCGGATCGACTGGAAGGGTCGTCTGCCGTATCCGCCAGGAGAAGACATTCGCGGCCACATACGCGACATCAAGGAGGGCCCACCGGGGAAGCCTCTGAAGTAAGCTCCGCCGGGCAGCCTGGGCAGTCAGCCCGCGGATGACGCCAAGAACCGCGCCAGGCGGCGCCTGAGCGATTCCGGCACCTGGGCCTGGATCACGCAGGCGTCGCCCTCGTAGCGCCGCGAGGCCACTTGGGCCTGCTCGTAAAGCAGGTGGATCTCGCTTCCGTCCCGGAAGGGGAAGCGGAAGGTGGCCGGGCCGACCGGATCGAGCAGCAGGGCCTCATCCACGGCCGCTAGCAGGTCCCCCATTCCCTGTCCGGTACGGGCGGAGACGGCCACGGCGCAGGCTCCAGGCTCGGCTCCGGCCAGCAAGCCCCGCTCGAGGGCTTCGGCGTCTGTGATCCGGTCGGTCTTGTTCAGCACCAGCACCTGCGGCGTCTCACCCGCGCCGATCTCGGCCAGCACCTTCCGCACGTGCGTGACCTGCTGCGCCGCATGCGAAGAGGAGAGGTCCACCACATGCAGCAGCAAGGTGGCCTCGCGCACCTCCTCCAGCGTGGCCTGGAAGGCCTCGACCAGCGTGACCGGCAGGTTGCGGATGAAACCCACCGTGTCGCTGAGGAGCACCCGGCGCCGCGAGGGCAGCACCACCAGCCGGACAGTGGGATCCAGCGTGGCGAACAGGCGGGCGTCCGCCGGGACGCCGGCGCCGCTCAGCCGGTTGAAGAGCGTGGACTTGCCCGCGTTGGTGTAGCCTACCAGGGCGGCAGTGGCCAGCGGCACCGCCTGCCGCTTCCGGCGCTGCACGCCGCGGCTGGCGCGCACGGCTCCGAGTTGCTGCGCAATCTTGCGGATCCGCCGGAAAAGCTTCCGTCGGTCGGTCTGCAGTTGCGTTTCACCCACCGCACGCTGCAGCGTCTGGCCGTGTGCTTTGCTTTCGGGATGATCACAGGTCTCGCTGAGCAGGAGTACACCGATCCGCGCAATGAGACTGCCATCCA
>CAZIRH010000323.1:0-5755 GCA_964541065.1 uncultured Solibacteraceae bacterium | reverse complement strand
TATTTCGCGGGGGGTCACCGACCGCTCAGGGCCGCATCTGCTGCGCCACACCTTCGCCACCCATGCCCTGCGGGCGCGGCCTAACCGGCGCCCGGTGCAGGAGCTATTGGGCCATAGCAGCGTCACCACCACCCAACGCTACACGCATATGGACGCCGATGACTTGCGCCAGCAGCTTGGACAGGCTCATCTCCTGTGCCGCCGCCAGCGTGCGCAGCCGCTGGGCTGACTCTCCGCGCAGCGCCACGGTCACCATCGGCCCGGAAGCGCGCCCCGCTTGCGCTACGGTGCGCTGAGGGCGCCCGGTTTGCCGATCGGCGGCCTGTGCCTGCCGCTCCTGCGGCTGGGCGGCCTGCGAGAGCGACTCGCCGCCTGGCTGGCCAAGGAGCACCCCGATCTCTCGCCTCCGTGACGCAACCGATGACGCTACGCCGTCGGGCGAGCGTCACCCGCCCGTGCCGGCCTCGCCTTCACCTGTGCCGCTTCGACGCTCATGACGGCATTGCCCGCCCCCCCACCCGCTGCATTTCCCTGGCTCCCTGTCTCGCTCCCGCATACAGCCAGCGCGCTGTTACTATAGGCTCCCTTTCGAAATCGGCTTCAAATTCTGCCCCCGCTACGGGAGCCGATTCGGGCACCCGTCTCCTTCGAGGCGGGTGTTCTCTTTTGGGCGAGGATGGGCGGACGGCTGAACAGGTGCATCATGACGTCGCCGCTATCCGGGTCCGCCTCGATCCTCTTCACGAACACGCGGGCATATTGCCGCTTCTCCTCTGGCGTTCCAGCTCCAGAACACCTCTGAGAAAGCCCTCCGGCACTTCTCCACCAGGGACAGGTCCACTCGCATGGGCTCCGGGCGCGGCGCGATCCTCTCCTGCCGCTCCAGCGGTTCCTCACGCTCAGTCGTCAGTCGCCGCAGTTCCTCATTCGCCCATTCAACGTCATCAAGCCCCGCCTTGACGGCCCGCCGCAGATTGCCTATCTCCTGCTCGACCTGCTTCTCGCCCAAATCGCCCCTGTCGGCAGCATGCAGGCAGCGATAGAGTGGACCTGGCGATGCAGAAGCGCTCTTTCACCCGCTTCCTTGGGATGCGGCAGTAGGCCATGTGGCAGAGGATCTGTAGGCGCTGCATCAGGGAGTAACGCTTGGGGGAAGGCGCCTCACGCAGCCGTGAGCGACAAGGCGTCCACCACCCGTCCCGTCTCCAGCGACTGGATCGCGGCGGCGATCACCTTCTGCGCGGCCAGGCCGTCCGTGCCCGCGCCGTCGATCTCCTCGGGCGCCGCGCCCTCCGTCACCTGCTGCAGGAAGCAGTGGATCCGCTCGCGGAAGGTGTCGTTGAAGTCGCGGTACCCGCCGAAGACGGGGTTGGTGTAGACCGACTTCACCAGGTCGCCCGCGGGATAGAGCGTTGCCTCTCGCCACATGTCCTCAAGCACGAAGCGCCCCTGCGTGCCGGCCACCTCGCACCGCTCCATGGGATGGCCCCGGGCGATGTCGTAGCTGCTGGTAAGATGGCCCACCATGCCGTTGCGCAACCGGAAGTTGAAGGAGGCGGTGGACCAGATATTCCGCCCCGGGGCCTGCATGGCGAAGCACTGCACCTTCGCAATGTCGCCGCAGTAGTAGCGAATCATGTCCACAGAGTGCGGGTTGAGGGCCTTGAGGTGGAAGTACGGGGAGTCGAACGACTCGGGCCGGCCGATCCACAGCGCCATGTTCACGAACAGCAGATCGCCCAGCCGCCCTTCCTCCACCCACTGCTTCGCCAGCCGCGCCGCGGGCGTGAAGCGGTGGTTTAGATTGACGGCAAAGCAGCGCTGCCGTTCCCGCGCCACCCGCACCATCTCCGCCGCCTTCCCGATGTCGTTGCAGATCGGCTTCTCGCACAAGACGTGGCAACCGGCCGCCAAGGCCTGGAGGGTGGGCTGATAGTGATCCGAGCTGTACTCGTAGCCGCCGGTGGTGATGCTGCAGAGATCGGGCTTCAGTGCGGCCAGCATCGTCTCCGCGTCGGTGAACCACGGCACGCCGAGCCGCTCGCCCGCTCGCTGGGCGCGCTCCGGGAGGAGATCGCACACGCCGACCAGCTCCGCCAGGTCCTCCCCGCGGTAGATGTCGGCGTGGAGGTTGCCGATGGGCCCCATGCCGATGACACCGACTCTCAGCATCGCACACCTCTTGCGGGCGGGGATGGTGTTGTTACCTCCCGGCCGCAACCGAGCCGCGGAGCAGGCGGCGGGGACAGGGCTGCACCATCTCCGCCCTACAAGTATCCCAGCTCCGCCATGTCCTCGGCGAAGAAGTTGAAGTAGTGGCGTCCCTCGTCGGTCTTCCAGCGCCCGATGGGATCGCGGTTCACGACAACCTTCGCCAAGGGAATGCCGAGAAACTGCTCCAGGCGCCGGAGCGTCGCATTCTGCTTGAGCACAAAATCCTCGAACCGGACATGAATGGCGTGCTTCGGCGCCGGGGTGGCCCTGACGATCTCGCGCTGGTACTTCCAGCTCACGGCGCGCATCAGGCGGACATCCTCGGGCTTGTCATACGGCACACCGAAGTCCGAGAGGTCATCGGTCAGGTGAGAGCCGATGATGGAGTCTCGCGGGTCTCTCACCCAGTGGAGGTAGCGGACATCCGGGAACATGCGCACGATCCAGGGATAGACGAGCGTGGTCTCCGGCAGCTTCCAGCCCTTATGCTGGGCGCGGCTGCTCAGCACCGACGCCAGGTAGGACTCGACCAGGCGGGTGAAGGCCGGGTCAATCGGCATGGTGTGGAGCCGGGAGAAGTCCCACTCGAGGCCCCCTTTGTGCGCGACGTAGCGGCCCATGACGCGGCAGGCCTCGTAGAAGTGCTCCGCGGGAACGAGATCGCCGGAGGGGTTGAGCTGCGCGCCCATGTAGACCCCGCTGGCGTAGAGCGTGTGGGAGATCACGCGTGTGCCGGAGTGGCCGCGGCCGATAACGGTAACCAGCATACCTGTCACCTACAGCTTCTTCGCCCCGCGCTGGGTCTGGAGTTCCTTCGCCGACTGCAGCTTCTCCGCCGCCTTGGGCGAGCCGATGTGCAGCGTGCTATACGCTTCTTCGGCGGTGGCAAAGGGCTTCCCGTGGCCGGACCAGTTGAGGTTGGTGAAGATCGGGTTGGTGCGGCCCGTCTCTTTCTCCCGCTTCGCGATGTGCGCGTTCATGCGCGCCAGCAGCAGCTTCACCACCTCGGGCTCCTGCGCGGCGACGTTGTGGTTCTCCGCGGGGTCCTGGAGCAGGTTGTACAGTTCGATTTCCGGCTTGAAGTGGAAGTCCGGTTCGAGCGCGTGGATGAGCTTCCACTCCGGCGTGCGCCAGCCGTGCTTGCGCATCCAGGTGGCCTCGGTGATGTAGAACTCGGGCTCCTGCACCCGCGGCTTGCCCTGCGTCAGCGGACGCAGGCTGCGGCCGTCGAACGAGAGCTTGGTCTTGATGCCCATCAGGTCGAGGAGGGTGGGCATGATGTCCTTCATCTGCACGTAGTCGCGGGAGCGCAAGCTCGCGGGCACCTTGCCGGGCCAGACGAAGAAGAGCGGGATGCGCAGTGTGGCGTCGTAGATGCCGTGGTGATCGAACCAGCACTCGTGGTCGTAGTGCGTCTCGCCGTGATCGGAGTCGAACACCAGCAGCGTGTTGGCCGCGATGCCCAGGGAGCGCACCGCCTGGAGCATGACCGCAATCCACGCGTCCATGTAGGCCACCGCGCCGTCGTACTGGGCGATGATGTAGTCCTTGTCCGTGCACCCCGGCGGGAACCAACTCGCGAAGAAATCGCAGAACGGCTTGAAGCTCCACACCGGATCGAGGGAGTGGTTGTCAGGATCGAACTCGTCGCCGTGGTAGAACATCCGCTCGAAGGGATGCGGCGGGAGGTAGGGCGCGTGCGGGTCCATGTGGCGCAGGAAGAGGAAGAAGGGCTCCTCCTGCGCGGCCAGCCGCTGCAGTTCGGGCATCGCCACCGCGTTCAGGTTCTCGGCCTTGTGGCTGCGGCCCTCTTCCCACGACCCCCAACCGCCGAAGTCGAGATACTTCTGGAACCCGCGCGCGGCCGGGTTGCCGCTGAAGCCCACGCAGGTGGTGTTATAGCCTTCATCCCCGAGCGCTTCTGCGAGCGTCTTCACGTGACTGCCCAGCGGCCCCTGGTGCCGCAAGGCCGCCACCTCCGTGCCGAACAGGTCCCGGCCTGTGAACATCGCCGAATAGCCCGGCGTCGTCGGGATGCTCGGGCTGAACGCGTTCTCGAACACGCACCCGGTCGCGGCGAGCTTGTCCATGTGCGGCGTGGTGAGCCGGTGATAGCCATACAGGCTCATGTGATCGGCGCGGAGGCTGTCAATGCCGAAGAGGATGAGATTGGGTTTGCGTCTTGCCATGCCGTGCGGTTCCTCCAAGGCAGGGCACAGCATGCTGTGCCCCTACATGAAATCAACGCGCTCCCAGCGTCTTGAGACACGCGTTCAGAAATCCGTAGCTCTCCGACGCGATCATCGCCACCTCGGTGAGCGACAGCTCTCCGGCCCCGATTACCTCCAGGCACACCGGGCCGGAGTAGCCACCTTCGACCATCACCTTGCAGTAGGCGAGGAGACCGATGTCGCCGCGTCCGCAGGCCTGGTTCTGGGGCGTGCCGGGTCCCGGGCCCCTGCCGAGGCAGTCGCGAATGTGAATGTGCCGGGTGCGGCTCAACACCGGGCCCAGCGCCTGGGCCGGGTCCTCGCCCGCGCGCCAGATGTGACTGGGATCCATGTCTATGCCGAAGGCCGGATTGGCGATCTTGTCCATCGCCGCGAGCGTGGTGGGAGTGTTGTAGATGCACGCGCCGACGTGCGCCTTCACGCACAGCGTCACGCCGTAGCGCGCGGCCTGCTCCGCCATCTTCGCCATCAGGTCGGTCTGGCGGTCGAAGTCCTCCTGCGAGCCGCTCTTGCCCCCGGGGCCGATGTTGATCACCGGAATGCCGATCTCGGCTCCGGCCTGGAAGGCCTTCATCAGGCGAACCTCATCCAGCGCCGCCTCCTCCATAGAGAGGAACTCAAGCCCCGCGTCGGCGACGACGCGCTTCACGTGCGCCGCCTGCTCCTGCCACCGACCCAGTTCGAGATGCTCGCACATCCCCTTGATGGCGGAGATCTCCACGCCGTCGTAGCCGGCCGCGGCGATGTGCTTGCAGGCCGTGGCGAAGTCGCTGTTGCTGAAGAGAACGGAGTTCGCCCCGAGCTTGATCATCTCAGATGCGCTCCGACGTAGGATCGCCGTGGATAGCGGGCAGCGGATGCGGCCGCACCAGCGCGCCGCCCAGCTCGTAGGATTCGATCACCGCCCGGATGTACTCCAGCGTGGCGAGCGCGTCGCGGCCGGAGGCGCGCAAGTGCTCGCGCGGCACGCCGTTGGTCACGTCCTCCAGGAAGGCGTGAATGCGGCTGGGGAAGGTCGCGCCGAAGTCCTTGATGCCGGTCTCCATCACCTGAGGCGCCGGCCCCCCGCCCAGCCCGCAGCTCTCGCCCGGTTTCGGCCCGGGCCAGTAGGTGAGGCGCTCGGTGCAGTTCTCGATGCAGAAGGTGCCCTTGCTCCCCGCCACCTCCACACTCCACCAGCCGCCGAGCCCCCACACCGCGTCGCCCCGATGGCTGAGGAGATAGCCGACGGTGTCGTTGGCGAAGCGCACGTGGACGCTGTTGACGGAGAGCAGCAGATCGCCCTTGTTCTTGCGAAAGCCGGGTCTGGT
>CAZIRH010000322.1:0-5769 GCA_964541065.1 uncultured Solibacteraceae bacterium | reverse complement strand
GCTTGAGGTGCTAGTGGGGCGACCCGTGGGGGTTCAAATCCCCCTCTCCGCACCAATCCTTTCCCTAGGTTGGGTCTGCCTCCAGGATGGCGTCGAGTTGCCGGAGGAGCGCGGGAAGATCGCTTGAGGCGATCTCCCAGACGATATCCAGATCGACCCGATCGTAGGCGTGAATCAGCCGGTGGCGTAATGCAGTACCCTAGCAGGAACGCCCGTGCCCGCCACGCTCTCAAGGACCGCGGCAAAATCGAGCGGCGGTGGGGGGGCATTGCGGCCACCACCGACGGTTATGAGATCCGGCTCCGCCGCGCCGCCACGACGGTGATATCGTCCGCAGGCGGCTGGCCCGCTATCCACTCCTCGACCGCGTCGTGTACGGCGCCGACCAGGGTCTCCGCGGAAACGCTGCGCGTCCGCAGCAGAACCTGCGCCAGGCGCTCGTCACCGTACTCCTCGCCCTCCGGGTTCACCGCTTCGGTGACCCCGTCGCTGTACATGAGTAGCACGTCGCCGGGCTCGAAGCGGCAGCCGTGCTGCTGGAAGGTCAGCGCGGGCAGGATGCCCAGCACCGGCCCGCCCTCCTCCAGGCGCAGAATCTCCCCGCTCGCCCCAGCCACCAGCGGAGCGTTGTGTCCGGCATTCGCGTAAGTCAGCTCCCCGTTCACGGGATCCAACATACAGTAGAACAGCGTCACGAAGCGGTTCTCCGGGGTGGTGGACTTCAGGGTGCGGTTCAGGCGCGTAAGCACCTGCGCCGGTTCCAGGTAGCTCTCCGCCAGAGCCTGGACCTGGGCCTGGAGGGAGGTCATCATCAGCGCCGCCGGCATCCCTTTGCCGGCCACGTCGGCGATCACCACGGCCACTTTGCCGTCGGGATACGCCAGGAAATCGTAGTAGTCGCCGCCTACCCCGCGGCAGGGCGCATTGTAGCCAGCCAGGTCCGCGCCCGCAATGTCCGGCACGCGCGCCGGCAGAAAACGCCTCTGGATCTGGGCGGCCTGGTCAAGCTCCGCCGCCATCACCCGCTCGGCCTGCTCGACCTCGACGAGCCGCTCCTGCTCGATGCGGATGGCCGCCACGTTGGCCATCACCGTCAGCAGGCTGAGGTCCTCGGCGGTGAACTGCCGCAGCAGGTGCGGCGTGTCCACGTAGATCAGGCCGATCACCCGCTCGTCGGTCTGGAGCGGCACCGCCATGAGGCTGCGCACGCCCTGGTAGACGATGCTGCCGCGCTCGCGCAACTGCTCGTCGTGCTGCACGTCCTGAACCAGCAGGGAGGTCTTGCCCGCCAGCACGCGGTCGCGCACCGCCGTCGAGATGCGGAAACCCTCGCCCCGCGCGGCCTGCACCGCCAGACGCTCCTTGTCCGAGGTGATCAGCACGCCACGCTGCGCGCCCACCGCCTCCAGCGCCAGATCGAGAATCACCTGGAAGAGCTCCGGCAGAGGACGCCGCGCCCCGAGCTCGCGGCCTGCCCGCACCAGCGCTTGCACCGGGCTGCCCCACTGCGCCGGCGCTGCCCGCGCGCCGGGCGCCAGCGGCGCACCGGTCTCCAGCAGACGCTGGAGGGTGACGCTGACCGTGGGACCCTCGAGGGCCGCGGCCCCCTCGAAGAGGACCGTCTTCTCCAGCCGCGCTGCGCCGGGCTCGTAGACCAGGGAAACATGGCTGGCCACGATGCGGTCACCCGGACGCAACCGGTGCGGCGCCGTGAGCCGCTGCCCGTTGACGAGCGTCCCGTTCTTGCTGGCGAGGTCCCGCACCACCCATTCGTGGCCGGCGAGCACCAGTTCGAGGTGCTGGCGCGAAAGCCCCACGTCATCCGGGTAGTACAAATCGCTGCCGCTGGCCCGGCCCAGCGTCAGGCGCTCGCCCTCCAGCGGGATGGTCCGGGTCTCGCCCCCGGGGGCCGTAACGGCTAGCTCTCGCGGCATGGCCCCGCGGTCCCCATCTCTCAGGCTAGACCAGCCCGGCGTCGCGCAGGAACCTGGCCGCCTCTTCCGGCGGGGTCGGGTTGATGTAGAAGCCGGTGCCCCACTCGAAGCCGGCGACGCGGGTCAGCTTGGGAACCAGCTCGAGGTGCCAGTGGTAGTGCGGCATCTCGGGCTCCTGGACCGGAGCGGTGTGCAGGTTGAAGTTGTAGGGCGGCTGCTCGAGCACCTTGTCGAGTTTGCGCAGCACGACGCGCATCAGCCAGCCCAGGTTCTCGATGGTGGGGATGTCGGCCTGTTCGAAATGGGAGTGGTGGCCCCGCGGCACGATCCATACCTCGAAGGCGAAACGCGCGGCGTACGGGCAGATGGCCACGAAACGCTCCGTGTCGAGGATCACGCGGGCCCCCGATTCGATCTCCTGCCGCAGGATATCGCAGTACAGGCAGCGCTCGCGCAGCTCGTAGTACCTGCGGGAGCCCTCCATTTCTTCGGTCACCCGCTTGGGGATGACCGGCAGCGCGATGAGCTGCGAGTGGGTGTGCTCGAGCGTGGCGCCGGCGGCCAGGCCGTGGTTCTTGAAGACCAGGATGTAGCGCAGACGGTGGTCCTTCTTGAGGTCCAGGATGCGGTCACGGAAGGCCCAGAAGACGTCCTCGAGCCGCTTCTCGGAGAGCTGGCTCATGGAGAGCATGTGCTCCGGGCTCTCGATGATGACCTCGTGGGCGCCGACGCCGTTCATGCGGTCGTAGATACCGTCGCCGTGGCGGTCGAAATCGCCCTCCACGCGGAGGGCCGGGAACTTGTTGGGCACCACCCGCAGGGTCCAGCCGGGCTGGTTGGGACCGCCGGCGGGCCGGTAGGCCAAGACCTCCGGGGGCGTGCGCTCCTCCCTGCCTGGGCAAAACGGACAGAAACCCTCGCCTTTGATGACCACGCGCTCGGGGGCGAAGTCTGCCGGGCGTCGCGCCCGGTCGGTGGCGATGATCACCCACCGGCCCGTGATGGGATCTTTGCGTAATTCAGGCACCGCTCAACACCCCCCAACGCCAAAACTCGGAAGGGAGACGCAAAAGGCTTCATTATAGTCCCGCGGCGACCCGGATGGAATCCTTCCGGTGGCGGAGGGAGGGGGGATCGGTCAACAGCACGCTGACCAGGTCGAAGCGCACCCGCTCCCAGGGCACGCCGGCCTGGTGAGCGTAGTAGCGCGCGGCGGCCACGAGCGCCCGCTCCTTGTCGAGGTCCACGTTGCGGTCCGGAGCGCTGTGCTCCTCACTGAAGCGCGACTTGACCTCGATGAAGACCAGCGCCTCGCCGTCCCAACCGATCAGATCGACCTCCCCGTGCCCGGACGGCGTGCGGTAGTTGCGGGCCACCACCGTCAGCCCCGCCTGCTCCAGGAAGCGGTGGGCCAGGTCCTCGCCGCGCCTGCCGGCCACCTGGTCGGCGGACCAGCGCCGCCGCCGGGCACGGTGCCGGGCGCCATCCGCCAGCCTGAGCAGCCGCTTCAGCACCTAGGCCTTCTCCAGCTCGAATTCAATCACCTTGCCCCGCACCACGAAGCACAAGTAGTGCTCCCAAAAGCGGCGGAAGCGCCGCGAGCGGTTCACCAGCCACTCCAGCCCGAGACCTCTCCACAAGGCCAGCAGGCGGAGGCGCACGGAAATCTCCCGAAACCTGACCTGCGAGTAGTAGCCGAAGCCGCCGTGCCGCTCGCCGAAGTAGCGGAACGAGAAGCTGCTCAAGTGCCAGCGGTGAGTGGGGTCGCAGAACGAGCTGAAATCGCTGTAGTGCGGCGTGACGATGGCGACGCGGCCGCCCGGCGCGAGCAGCCGGTGGAACTCCTCCAGGGTGCGGATGACGTCGGAGACATGCTCGATGACGTGCACCGCGCGGATGCGGTCGAAGGAGGCGTCCGCGAACGGGTAAGGAAGACGGTCCAGGTCGCAGAGCACGTCGGCGCGGCTGGCGCGATTGCCGTCGATGCCGATGGCACCGGGGTACTTGTTCACGCCGCAACCGACATCCAGGATCCGCATGTACCAGGCTTCACCCTGGCAGCCTGTGGCAAAAGCCGCTCCCCGCGAAGCAAGCGATTATACTACGCCGTCAGGCCTCGCAGACGGCCGCCAGGCAGCTCTCCAGCGTCTCCAGTGCGAAGTCGGCCTGGTCGGGAGTGATGGTGAGCGGCGGGCTGAGGCGCACGGTGTTCTCCCCCGCCCCCAGGACGAGGAGGCCGCGCTGGAAGGCCATCTCGACGAGGCGGTCGCGCAGTTCCGGCGCCTGCTCGCGGCTCCGGCGGTCGCGCACCAGCTCGACGCCGAGCATCAGGCCCAGGCCGCGCACGTCGCCCACGCACGGGAAGCGACCTGGCCACGCGCGCAGGCGCTCCATCAGGCGCATGCCCAGGCGCGCGGCGTTCTCGATCAGGCTCTCTTCGAGCAGCTCCAGGGTCACCAGGGCGGCGGCCACCGAGACCGGGTTGCCGCTGAAGGTCGAGCCGTGCGCCCCAGGGGGCCAGCTCATCAGCTCGGCCCGCGCGATCATGGCGGCCAGCGGCATTCCGCTGGCGATGCCCTTGGCCACCGCCAGGATGTCGGGCGCCAGCCCAAAATGCTCCGAGGCCCACATTCTGCCGGTGCGCCCCATACCGGACTGTACTTCGTCGGCGATGAGCAGGATTCCGTGCGCCTGCGCCAGCCGCTGCAACTCGTCGAAGAACTTCTGCGGAGGCACGACGTAGCCGCTTTCGCCCTGCACCGGCTCGTAGACGATGGCGGCCACTTCCTCGGGCGGCAGTACGGTCTTGAAGAGGCGTTCCATCGCCTGCGCGCACTCGAGGGCGCAGCTCTTGGGCTCCCGCCCGTAGGGGCACCGATAGCAGTAGGGGTAGGGCACGTGATGCACGCCGGCCAGCAGCGGGCCGAAGCCGCGCCGCTGCACGCTCTTACTGGCAGTCAGCGACAGCGCTCCCAGCGTCCGTCCGTGGAACGCCCCCAGGAAGGCCACGAACTGGTGGCGGCCCGTCGCGTAGCGCGCCAGCTTGATGGCGGCTTCCACGGCCTCGGCGCCGGAGTTGCCGAAGTACACGCGCCGCGGGACGCCCCCGGGCACCGTAGCAGCCAGGCGCTCGGCCAACTCCACCATGCACTCGTAGTGGAAGTCGGTGCCGGACATGTGGATCAGCCGCGCGGCCTGCTCCTGGATGGCCTCCACCACGCGGGCATGGCAGTGGCCGGTGGCTGCCACCGCGATGCCGGCGTTGAAATCCAGGAACCGGTTGCCGTCCACGTCCACCACGATGGCGCCCTCGCCCCGCTCGACTACCAACGGATAAGGTCGCGTGTAGGACGGCGAGAGAATCTTGTGGTCCCGCTCGATGATCTGGCGGGCGCGCTCACCCGGAAGGCGGGTGAGGACCTCGGGGAAATCCGAGCGCACTCCCTGCCTGATGACATGCATGACACTCCCTCCTACAGGTGGGTTTTCCAGACAGAGCAGGGTTCAGGGGGGAGTCAATCGCAGCCGAACAGCCCCGGGCGGGCAGTAGCAGGTACCCGGTCCATGCTCTCAGCCTAGCACGTTCTCGGGCGGAGCGGGCTTGCGAAAGCGTCAAGGAATCGACCCAGCGGGCCGCGCGGCAGGCCGGGTACCCGCTGGGTGGGGCTGCCCCACGATGCCACCAGGGCACTTGGCTCACTGTGGGACAGGCGGTTTCGCCTGTCCTCCGATTCCTTCACAGCGCCGCACAGCCGCGCTGTGCCACGGAAACTCAAGGGGAAGTGGAGCGGGTGTGCGACATAGAAGTGGCAAGCTGGAGGCTTGATCGGGTCGG
>CAZIRH010000321.1:0-5772 GCA_964541065.1 uncultured Solibacteraceae bacterium | reverse complement strand
CCGCCTCGCTGAAAAGCTCCGGCTGGCGCCGCGCGGCCAGCCACCGGCGGTCTTCGGGCGTCAGCTCCTCGATCACGTCGCCCCAATCCTGGACCAGCTTGGCGCCCTGCTTGATGAGCAGGTTCGGCCCCCAGCTCATCTTGGAGGTGATGTTGCCGGGCACGGCGAACACCTCGCGGCCCTGCTCGAGCGCCAGCCGGGCGGTGATGGCCGAACCGCTGTACTGTGCGCCCTCCACCACCATGACTCCGGCGCCCAGCCCGCTGATGACGCGATTACGGATGGGGAAGTTCTGCGGGTAGGCCGGCGCGCCCATGGGGAACTCCGACAGCAGCAGGCCCTGCTCGCAGATTTGCGCCGCCAGCTTGCGGTTCTCCGTGGGGTAGACGACCTCGACGCCGCAGCCCAGCACGGCCACGGTCGCGGCGCCGGCGCCCAGCGCGCCGCGGTGCGCCGCCGAATCGATGCCGCGCGCCATGCCGCTGACGATGGTCAGGCCGGCGCGGCCCAGCTCCGCGGCCAGCCGCTCGGTCACCGCCACGCCGTAGGGAGTGGGCCGCCGGGTGCCCACGATGGCCAGCATCAGGTTCT
Organism: uncultured Solibacteraceae bacterium; assembly: GCA_964541065.1. GTDB lineage: Bacteria > Acidobacteriota > Terriglobia > Bryobacterales > Bryobacteraceae > VFZS01. The sequence goes on along the minus strand of CAZIRH010000321.1, from coordinate 5,181 downwards.
CGAGCAGCTCCAGCCGCCCGCGCGCGAACAGGAGGATGGGCGGGTCGAAGATCTCCCGCAAGCGGGCCGGGTAGCGCGGATCGCCGAGCGGCAGGGCCACTGCCCCGGCGGCCTGCATCTTCTGTCGCTGGGTTACCGCGTCCTCGAAAGCGCATCCGCTCAGGACGGTCTGCGCCAGGCTGCCGCTGGCGCCGGCCGCTTCCAGCTCCGTCCGCGAGGCCCGGAAGATGGCGCCGGGAGTGCGAAAGCGCTCCAGCAGCTTGGCCGCCGTGCGCGCGCCCAGCCCGGGCACCATCCTGAGCGCCAGCCAGTCCAGCTCCTCGTCGGCCTGCAATTGTGGCGCCAGCATCGACACGTCACCTCTCCTCATGGAACTTGGTGCGGCCAAGGCGGCGGGATTCTCAGGTGGAAATGCTGCGCGGGCCGCCTCGCGGAGCGCTCTTAAAAGCGCTATCTTGGAGGCTGTGTGGGGGTAGGCAAATGAAAAACTCCTCGCAGCTCGCTGTCGCGTTTTGTATCGCCGTCTTGGTCACAACTTCAGCCTGGGCCCAGGCGCCCGCGCCGGTCGTCACCGCGATTGGCAATTACGTGTCGGGCGGCGCGGCGATTTCGCCCGGATCCTTCGCCATGATCCTGGGCAAGGACCTGGCCGGCACAACGGCGAATTGCGCGACTCCTGCGGGTCTGCCCACCGACTGGTGCGCCGACGTCCTTGTAATGCTGAGCGACGGCACCAACTTTTACGCAGCGGCCCTCTACTCGGTCTCGCCCACGGCCGTCGTCGCGCAGATGCCGGTGGAATTGCAGGCCGGTGTGTATTCGCTCTCCGTGCTGCGGAGAGCGGGCGGGCAGCTGTTCCGCTCTCCGTGGCTGGGCGTCACGCTCGAGGCGTACGCTCCCAGCCTGTACACTCCGAACCTGACACGCCAGGGACTCGGCCAGCTCATCGACCAAGCCGGCAAGACCATCGACCAAAGCAATCCGGCCAAACCCGGCGACGACGTCTCGGTCTTTGCGGGCGGGTTGGGGCGCACCACCCCCGTGGTCCCTACCGGCCAGGCACCGGCCGCCGGAGTTCCCACTGTCACGACGCCGAAAGTAACCGTGGCCGGGCTGCCGGCCACGGTGCGGCTGTCGATGCTCGTTCCCGTGCAGGTGGGCATGTACCAAGTCCGTTTCCAGGTTCCGGCGGACACACCGGGGGGCGACCAGCCGGTCGTTCTGGAGATCGGCGGCAAGCAGAGCAACACGGTTCTGCTGCCGGTGGCCGCCCCACCCAGACCCGCGGTCGTCTCGGTGGTCAACGCGGCCAGCGGCGAGCCCGGCCTGGTGAGCGGGTCCTGGATGACCATCTACGGCACCAACCTGGCCTCCACGTCCCGCGCCTGGAAGGAGAGCGATTTTGTGGGGAACAAGCTGCCCACCACGCTGGAGGGAGTGAGCGTCACCGTGAACGGGAAACCCGCCGCGATCTCCTGGATCAGCCCGACGCAGATCAACGGCCAGGTCCCCACCGACAGCACCGTGGGCCCCGTGACCGTAGAGCTGCGGAACGCACTCGGCACAGGCCGAAAGGAGGCCACGCTCCAGGCCTTCGCCCCGGCCTTCTTCCTCTTCACGAGCGTCGAGAACGGCAAGTACCTGGCCGGCGTGCACCCGGACGGAGTCTACCTGGGCAAGCGCGACCTGTTCCAGGGCGCGCTGGCCACCCGGCCCGCCAAAGCCGGCGATGTGATCCTGCTGTTCGGCACCGGCTTCGGCGCCACCGACCCGGCGGTGCCCGCGGGAGAGATCTTCACGGGCGCCGCGCGGCTGGCGAATCCGGGACAGCTCACCATCAAGATCGGAGGCGTCACCGCCCAGGTGCAGTTTGCCGGCCTGATCGGGGCGGGGCTGTATCAGTTCAACGTGGTCGTGCCCAACGTGCCGGCCGGCGATCAGGCGGTGCTTGCGCAAATCGGCGGCGTGTCCAGCCAGGCGAACAGGTTCATCACGGTGGAGTAGCGGGCCAGCCGGAAGTCCGCCCCATGCTATCCTGAGACTCTACCCCCCTCGCTCACCGGACGCACCTTGAAGGTAGGATTCGTCAGCCTGGGCTGTCCCAAGAACCTGGTGGATACCGAAGTCATGATGGGCCGGCTCGCCGCGCGCGGCCACCAGCTCACCTCGCATCCGGAAGAGGCCGAGGTGATCGTGGTCAACACGTGCGGCTTCATCCGGCCCGCCCAGCAGGAATCGGTGGACGCCATCCTGGAGATGGCGCGGCAGAAGCGTTCCGGCGCGCTCCAGAAACTCATCGTGACGGGCTGCCTGGTCGAGCGTTTCCGCGACGACATCCGCCGGCACCTGCCGGAAGTGGATGCCGTGCTGGGCGTCAACGAGATCGAGAACATCGTGGCGGTCTCGGAAGGGCGCCCGGTGGCCGGCGATGCCCACGGGCCGTACCTCTACAGTCATCTGACGCCGCGCCTGCTGGCCACGCCGCGCCACTACGCCTACCTCAAGATCGCCGAGGGCTGCGACCACTCCTGCGCCTTCTGCATCATTCCGCAACTGCGCGGGCGCTACCGCAGCCGGCGCGTCGAATCGATCGTCGCGGAAGCGCGGCGACTGCTCGCCCAGGGCGTGCGGGAGATCAACCTGGTGGCCCAAGACACCACGGCCTATGGCGAGGACCTCGGTCTGAAGGACGGTTTGGCGGTGCTGCTGGCGTGCCTGGCGCGCCTCGGGGCCGCGCAGCCGGTCTGGATCCGCTTCCTCTACGCCCACCCCAACAAGATCAGCGCCCGGCTGCTCGAGACCCTGGCCGCTCACGCGGGCCTGGTGCGCTACCTCGACATTCCGGTCCAGCACGCGAGCGTTCGCGTGCTCGAGCGCATGCGGCGCGGCGGCTCGGGCAGGATCTTCCTGCGGCTGCTCGAGAAGATCCGGCGCGCGCTGCCCGGCGTGGCACTGCGCACCAGCCTGCTGGTGGGATTCCCCGGCGAGACTGCGGCGGACTTCGAGGAGCTGTGCAGCTTCGTCCAGGCGGCCCAGTTCGATCACCTGGGCGTGTTCGGTTACTCCGACGAGGAGACCAGCGCCAGCTTCCGGTTGAAGGACAAGGTGGACGGGCGCGCCATCTACAACCGCAAGCGCCGCCTGCTGGCGCTCCAGCGGCGGATATCGCGGGCCCGCCTGCGCGGGTGGGTGGGGCGTGAAGTCCCCGTGCTCGTGGAAGGCCCTGCGCGCCAGACGGACCTTCTCTGGGAAGCCCGCACTCCGGCGCAGGCGCCCGACATCGACGGCGTCTGCCTGGTGAACGATTTCCAGGGCGCCCCGCCGCGCCCCGGGCAATTCCGCCGGCTGCGCGTCACCGCGGCGCACGACTACGACCTGGTGGGCACGCTGCTGCCTGCCGAGGAGGGCCGCGCGTGAGGCGTTTTTGCTGCGGCCCGGCCATCGCGCGCGCGCTCGCCACCTGGTTCGGCTGCGGGTACGTTCCCGCGGCGCGCGGCACGGTGGCCTCGGCGGTGGCGCTGACCATCGCCGTTCTGCTGGAGCGCCATGCCGGTTGGCGGCCGTGGCATTTCGGCGTGCTGGCCGCAGCGTTGCTCGGTCCCGGCATCTGGGCCGCACACTGCGAAGCGCGGCGCCTGGCGCGCCAGGATCCGCCCCTGGTGGTGATCGACGAAGTTCTGGGGCAGTGGCTGACGCTGGCCGGAGCCACAGTACTCAACTGGAAGAGCGAGCTGGCGGCGTTTTTGCTGTTCCGCGTCCTGGACATCTGGAAACCTGCTCCCGTGCGTCAACTCGAGTCGCTGCCCGGCGGCCTCGGCATTGTGGCCGACGACCTGATGGCCGGCGCCTATGGCGCGCTTGTGTTATTCGCGGCGGGATGCTTCAATCTTTATTGACTATGCCGTTTCGAAAAAACCCCGACGGAAGACCTCACATCTCGGAGATCACTCCACCCGCGGCCATCGCGGGTGGCGAATTCGAGATCCGGGGCACGGGCTTCGGCCGGGGGCTGCGGCCGCGGGTGACCCTGGGCGACGTCGAGGCCCACGTGCTGGTGGGATCGGATTCCTTCGTGATTGCGCGCGTGCCGGAAGAGGCCTCCGTGGGCGAGCTGGTGGTGGCCTGCGGGCAGCAGGCCAGCCCGGCCGCCAGTTGCGACATCGGCGTGCAGATCGCCTCGAACGTGCATCCGGTGGCCAACCCGGCCGTGGACCGCACGGGTAACATCTTCACCACGCTGAGCGGTTCGCGGGGGCAGAAGACGCAGGTCTCCGTCTACGAGATCGACGCGGGCGGCCACGTGCGTCCGTTTCTGTCCGAGGTGATGAACGCCACCGGGCTGGCCTTCGACCGTGAGGGCCTGCTGTACGTCTCCAGCCGCCACGACGGTATCATCTACCAGGTCACGCCCCGCGGCAACATGTCGGTGTACGCCGAAGGCATGGGCGTCGCCACCGGGGTGGCCTTCGACGCGGAGGAGAACCTCTACGTCGGCGACCGCAGCGGCACCATCTTCAAGATCAGCCGCTCGCGCCAGATCTTCGTGTTCGCCACGCTGGAGCCCTCCATCTCGGCTTACCACCTGGCCTTCGGCCCGGACGACTACCTCTACGTCAGCGGCCCCACCACCTCGAGCTTCGATTCGATCTACCGCGTGTCGCCCGCCGGCGAAGTCGGGATCTGCTACCGCGGCCTGGGACGCCCGCAGGGTCTGGCCTTCGACGCGGAGGACCGGCTGTACGTGGCCGCCTCGCTGGGCGGGCGCAAGGGCATCGTCCGGCTCGCGCCCGGACACCAGCCCGAGCTGTTCCTCTCCGGCCCCCACGTCGTGGGGCTGGTCTTCACCGCCGCGCGGGCTCTGATCGTGGCCACCAGCAACGGCCTCTACCGCGTGCACGCGGGGACCCAAGGCAAACCCCTGCCGTAGATGAACGCTGCGATCATCGCGGTCGGAAGCGAGTTGCTGACGCCGGAGCGCCTCGACACCAACTCGCTGTACCTGACCGCGCAACTGAACGACTTGGGCGTCGAGGTGATCGCCAAGGCCATCATCGGTGACGACCGCGCCCGGCTCACCGAGGCGGTTCGCTTCGCCCTGGCGCACGCGGAAATCGTGATCCTCACGGGCGGCCTCGGCCCCACCGAGGACGACGTCACGCGCGACGCGGTCGCCGCCGCGCT
>CAZIRH010000320.1:0-5772 GCA_964541065.1 uncultured Solibacteraceae bacterium | reverse complement strand
TGCTCGGGACGGATGCGGCGGGAGACGCCGATGGCCTCCTGGATGCTGGTGGCCAGGTTGGCGTGCTCCTCGACGGCGTCCCGCAGGTTCTTAGGGATGTCCACGCCGGCGAAGATACCGGCCTTGGCGGCCAGCATATCGGCGATGGCGCCGGAGTTCTTACCCACGGATTCGTGGAAGGCGTTGTGCCAGATCTTCTTGATCTCGGGCGGGCGGGGGAAGTCGGGCGCCGCGCGCCGCGGATTGCCGTGCTGGAGCTGGTACTCGTGGACCCGCCACTCCAGCAGGTCGTCGAGCAGTTGCAGGACGCCGGAGATGTGGTCCTGGTCGATGTGGGACACGTAGACCACCTCCAGCGGCTGCTGGGCCCGGTACAACTGGTTGAGCTTGGGCGCGGCGTGGGCGCGAAACGACGTGCGCATGCCGCCGTCGGCCAGCAGGCGGTGCTGCCCGTCGGCCGAGCTCACCAGGATGCAGTCGCCTTTGTCGGATTGAAAGACGGTGAGTTTCATCAGGTGCGATCCTCCCGCTGGTTCGCCAACGCGGCCTCCTGGAGGCAGCGGTGGGGGTCGATTTCGCCGAAGCCGGACTCGGTGTTCCACTCGAAGCCCTGTCCCGGCAGCGGTTTCGAGGTCCGCAGCATGATGCCGAGTATCTGCGCCGCGGTGAGCCTCGGTTCGAGGGCCAGCATCAGGCCGGCGAGGCCGGTGACGTAGGGGCTGGCCATGCTGGTGCCGGACATCGAGACCCACAGGTCGTCCGCGCCGGCGAATCCTTTGGCCGCGACGATGTCGGTCCCCGGCGCCGCCACCTCGGGTTTCGAGCGGCCGTCACGGGTGGGCCCCTGGCTGCTGGTGATGTTGATGCGGTCGCGGGCCCGGTCCAGGTTGGCCACGCCGATGATGTTGTGGCCGCAGGCCAGCGAGCTGATGGTGGTGTTGTCCACGAACGAGCGCGCGGAGAAGAACGAGGGGAAACTCCAGGCCTCGCGCTCGCCGACGGGGCCGACGGGCCGCGGGTCGTCGCGCTCGATCCAGGCATGGTAGCGCCCGTCGCGGATTTCCCGACCGTGCAGGCGGACGGTCCAGGTGCCGGCGCGCACGCCCACGATGCCTTCCTGGGAGAGCATCGGGCTGAGGTACAGGGAGACGTAGTTGCACCCGTTGGCCGGGTGGTACAGCTCGTTGTAGACGCTCAGGAAGCTGCCGTCGTCCAACTGGCGGTTCTCGATGTACTCGCGGGGGCCGATGGGGCCGATCCAGGCCGCGCCGGGCGGGCGGACGAAAACGTCGAAGCGGTCCTGCGAGCTGTACCAGATCTCGAGCTCGTTCTCCGAGATGTCCAGCAGGCCGTTGCCCACCACCACCCACTCGATGTCGGCGGTCAGCTCGCGGGCGGCGATGCGCCCGCTCGTGTGGATCCGGCCCATGGTCCAGCCATAATCCTCCGGAGACTCGCCGCGCTCCTGCCCGGCGTTGCCGGCGGCCACACAGGCGCAGCGGCCGGGCTCGGTCAGCACGGAATCGATCCAGCGCCCAACGGAGCCGCTGCCGTCGTGCGCGTGACCGTTGGTGCCCAGGCTGATGTTGATCGCCAGCGGCATCTTGAGCTGGCCGGCCAGATCCACCAGGTAGTCCACGCCGTCGGCCAGCCGCGAGGAGTCGTAAAACGCGCGCCGGCGGTCCTCGTCTTCCTCCGGCAGCGCAATCAGCACTCCGGCGATCTTCGCGCGCCGGCAGACGCCGCGGTTGCCCCCGGCGATGCTGGCCACGTGCGTCCCATGGGAACCGACGCTGCGCTGGGACTGCCGCTCGAGCTCCTGGGCGGGCACCCCCACCCGCGGCGCCGCGGCGATGGCCTCGTTCAGGTGCTGCGCGGTGAACTCGGCCCCGTACCCAAACCGGGGGTTCTGCGGGCCGGGCCGCGCCGTGCCGCCCTGGTCCCAGATCCGGACGAAACGCGTCTTGCCGGCGTCGTCCAGAAAGTCCGGGTGGGCGAAGTCGAAGCCGCCCACATCGATGATGCCGATCAGCACCCCCTCGCCGAAGCGGTGCTTGGCCTCCATGGGGAAGCGCCGCAACGCGGGCGATGGGGCGGCCTCCGCGTCGGCAACATCCGTGGGAATCGGTACCGTGAGGGGCTCGCCGATCTCGATGTAAGCCACGCGCTCGTCCTGGGCGATGCTGCGCAGCTTGTTCACCGGGACCGTGGCCCTAACCAGATTGCCCCGCCGGGCCTGCTCGCCGGGAAACGGTGCGCCGCCAACCTCAGAGCTGACGGTCCGCACGAAAACGTTGGCCTCGACCCCTGCCGGCAACGCGGTTTGGGACCGAACCTTCGGGGCTTTCTTCAACTCATCGAGCGACACAGGCTGCGCACCGCGGCCGCGCATCGCTCGGATCTTCAGCGCCCTGGGAGCCGTGACTTTGAGCGCCGCGCATTGCTCGGCGCGCATCGTGTTCACCTCGACGCTCCCATTGGCGATCATGCGTAGTTTGGGGTGCAGCTTGCGCTCCCCCGGACCTAGCAGATGCTTGGACTGCGCCATCTTCACCTCGCTGGGAAGGGTGCCGTCTTAGGATTCCCCTCTTGGGGGGCAGGATACCACACTCGGCGCGGCGGGGTGACTATAGCAGGCGGATGAACTCGCCGAGCACCTGGTAGTCGCGCGAGGCGTCCAACTCGAGGGGCTCGAAGTCCGGGTTTTCCGGCTCCAGCCGGATGCTCGCGTGCTCCCAACCGTCTTCGGTCACCCGTTTGCGGGAGCGGTAGGTCTTCACGGTGAACTCACCGCCGCTCTCCGAGGCTCCGCGGTTCCATACCAGCACCCGCTTCCCCTGGCGCGTACCCGCCGGCTGGTAGCGGAACACAGCCAGGCTGCCGTCGGGAATGTCGGGCTCCATCGAATGGCCCACGACATGAAGCGCGTACATGTCCGGGGTGACACGCAGGTCCGCAGGGGCCTCCACCTGGCCCTCGGCTTCAACTTCTATGTCCTCCCCAAAGCGGCCGGCGGCGGCACGCAGGGAGTACACCGGAAGCAAAGCCAGCCCCCGGCGCTCCCGCTCGGGCCGCTGCGCCGCACCCACCACGTGCTCTTCGTACAACTGCCGGAGCTTCCACGGCAGGCTGGGAGCTTCGGTCGTGTGGCGCGGGCTGAGCCGGATCACGTTCGAGAGGCTGTCTTCCAGGTACTCCAGGAAGCCCCGCCCGCCCAGCTCGTCAATCTTGAGGGCGAAGTCGCGCTCCAGTTCGGTGAGCACCTCGGCGTCCTCGGGGTCGGCCAGGTCCTCGATGTCCTCGCGGAGCTGGACGAGCAGGCGGCTGCTGGCCGGGTCGAACAGCAGCACACCCAGAACGGTCGCCGGCCGGCCGGGGAGGGCCAGCTCGACCAGGAGGTATTCGGCGTTGCCGCTCTTCGCCAGGACTGCCATTCCCGCTCCCCCGAGCGTGCTAGGGATGAACCTCTACCACCCTACTAGAGATCGGCGTCCCGGAGCAATCCTTTATGGTGCGAATGGGAAGTATCCCTTCCGGGCCCGGATTTTGACGTTCGGCAGCGCCACCTCCACCCGGACGTTGCGGAACTGGCGCGTCGACTCCAGGCTATCCGGCACGTAGCGCAGGATGTACTGGGTGGTCACCTCGCCCGCCACGTTCGAGACGGCCTTGAAAATGCCCTGGGCGATCTCGGAGGCATATCCCCCGGTGCCGACCTTCAGAGCGTAGTTGCCCTCGTCGGAGGGCGTCGAAAGGTAGCCGGAAACGCTCGAGTAGAGCCCCTGGAGGGGGTACTCGACGCGCCCGCCCGTCTCCTCGGCCAGCCGCGTGAGGGTCTTTTCGCCCTCGCTGGTGAACCCGAAGGCCACGGTGCTGACCCCGTAGATGGTCACCAGGTTGCGCTGCGCGATTTCCAGCACCTCCTCGAGGCTTTTCTTGCTGGCGTTGTCGTTGCCGTCGCCGATGACGATCAGCACGCGCCGGGGCTCGATGGGCTCGCCTTGTATGACCACCCGGCGCGTGCAGGACAGGTAAATGGCGTCAAACAGGGCCGAGCCGCCGCCGGGCTTGAGCTTGCGAACCCGCTCGACGATCTTCTCCGGATCGCTGGTGGTGTTGACGACCAGCTCGGCGTCGTTGCTGTAGGTGATCAAGAACCCGCTGTATTTCTTGTCGCCGGGCAGCAGGGCCCAGATCAGCTCCAGGGCGGCGTCCTGAAAGGTCTTCCAGTGCAGGCGGGTAGCATTGCCCATATCCAGCAGGAAGCCCACCACCACCGGCTGGCTGCGCTCGCGGCTGAAGTAGACGATCTTCTGTTCGTGGCCCTGGTCGAAGACGCGGAAGTCGCGCGCCTCGAGGTTGCTGACGAAGCGGCCCTTGTCGTCGGTGACCGTCACGGGCACGATCACCTCGTTGATCTGTACGCGGAAGGGGCTGGGCTGCGTCTCGGGTTGTTGCTCAGGCTTCGCCGCAGGCGGCTGGGCCGCCTGGGTGAGTAACGCCCACACAACTAGCGCGCCCCACATAGGACCTCACCTGAGAAGATTATAGCCGACCGGCGCGCCTACCGCTGCACCCTGCCCGAGCCACCCGCCTTGAGGAGTTGGTTGACCTCGTCGGCGCTCAGGCGGGCGAAATCGCCGGGGATAGAGTGCTTCAGGCACGAGGCCGCCACCGCGAACTCGAGCGCCTCCTGGTGCGACGGCAGCCGCAGCAGGCCGTAAATCAACCCGCCGGCGAAGCAGTCGCCCCCGCCCACTCGGTCCACGATGTGCGTGATGTCGTAGTGACGGCTGATCAGGAACTCCTGACCGTTGTTCAGGCACGCCGACCAGCCGTTGTGCGAGGCGCTCTTCGACTCCCGCAGCGTGATGGCCATGACCTTGAGGTTGGGGAACTCCGTCAGGACGCGCTCGGTCAGGCCGCGGTACTGCGAGGCATCCAGCTTGCCCGATTCGACGTCCACGGCCGCCTGTATGCCCAGCGCCTTCTGGCAGTCCTCCTCGTTGGCGATGCCCACCTCGGCCAGCTTCACCAGCTCGCGCATGACCTCGGGGGCCGATTTGCCGTACTTCCAGAGGTTCTTGCGGTAATTGAGGTCGCAGGATACCGTGAGGCCCAGTTGGCGGGCCTTGGCGGCGCCCTCCAGTGCCAGGTCCGCCGCGCCCTGGCTGATGGCCGGCGTGATGCCGGTCACGTGGAACCAGCGCGCCCCGGCCAGGCTGGCCTCCCAGTCGATGCTGCCGGGCTGGGCCAGAGAGATGGCGGCGTAGTCGCGATCATAGACCACCTTGGAGGGCCGCTGGTTGGCCCCCGCCTCGACGTAGTAGACGCCCATGCGGCCCTTGGCCCGCACGATGCGCGATGTGTCTATGCCGAAGCCGCGAAGCTGGGCCACCACCGCCTCCGCCACGGGGTGGTTGGGCGGCAGCACCGTGATGTAGCGGGCCGGCACGCCGAAGCCGGCCAGCGCCACCGCCACGTTGGCCTCGCCCCCGCCGAAAGTGGCCACGAACTGCGGAGATTGCAGGAACCTCTCGAAGCCCGGCGGCGCCAGGCGCAGCATGATCTCACCGAAGGAGACAACCGTTTCCGACATACGTAAAGTTTCGCGCAATTTCGCGCCAAGACGCAAAGGACCACAAAGCACCTCTGAGGGATTGGCGAGCTTTGCGAGTTCTTGGCGCTCTTGGCGCGATCCCCTTTTCGCGCAAAGACGCAAAGACCGCAAAGCACCTCTGAACGATTGGCGAGCTTTGCGAGTTCTTGGCG
>CAZIRH010000319.1:0-5783 GCA_964541065.1 uncultured Solibacteraceae bacterium | reverse complement strand
CTGCGGCCTGAAAGGCCGCCCCACAAGCCTCCAGCTTGCCACTTCTATGTCGCACGCACACCCCCGCCTGGCGTTCGGGGATCCTGGAGAGCCGTGCGGCGCCAGCCCCGGTTGGTATGTAATAAAAGACTCGTGACGAGGGGCGGCGCAGCCGGAGGTGTTCTGCTATTGCTGGGGCTGCCTCTGTCGCCGGCCGTGGCGCAGAAGCCCCAGCCGCTGCCCGGCTCGGCCGAGTGCGCCGCCTGCCACGAGCCCGGCCGGCGCGCCGGCAAGCGCGAGCCCGGCATGCCGCCGCCCTTCGACGCCGCCGCGCTCCGCGCCTCCCCCCACGCGGCGCTCGAGTGCAGAAGCTGCCACGACACCGGAAAGACCTCGCCCCATCCCGAGAAGCTTCCGGCGGTCGATTGCGGCGCGTGCCACACCGAGCAGCAGAACCAGTACGCCGAGAGCCTCCACGGCCGGGCCGCCAAACGCGGCGACCGCCTGGCGCCCACCTGCAAGCATTGCCACGGCACGCACAACGTCCTGCGCTCCTCGGATCTCCGCTCGCCCACCTCGACCATGGAGATTCCCCGCCTGTGCGGGCGCTGCCACCACGAGGGCTCCCCGGTCCAGTTGACCTACGACATCCCGCAGAGCCGCATCCTGGAGAACTACACCGAGAGCATCCACGGCGAGGGGCTGTTCAAGCGGGGCCTGACGGTGACGGCGGTGTGTTCCAGTTGCCACACCTCGCACTTCGTGCTGCCGCACACCGATCCGCGCTCCTCGATCGCCAAGCGCAACATCGCCCGGACCTGCACGCGCTGCCACGCCCGCATCGAGGACGTGCATCAGAAGGTCATCCGCGGCGAGCTGTGGGAGCAGCACCCGCACCTGATACCGCCCCGCGTGGATTGCCACGAGCCCCACAAGGGGCGGCGGGTGCTCTACCCGCAGGGCATGTCCGACCGGGACTGCCTGCGCTGCCACGGCAACCCCGACCTGAAGACGACCCGCGCGGGCCGGACCCTCTCGCTGTACGTGAACCAGGCCGAGCTGGAGCGCTCGCGCCACGCCCGCAAGGCTTGCGTGCAGTGCCACACCGGCGGGACGCCCTCCCACGCCCGGCCGTGCAGCACCATCCTGCCCAAAGTGGACTGCTCGATCTGCCACGCCGAGGTGGTCAGTCAGTTCCGCGAGAGCACCCACGGCGCACTGCTGGCTCAGGGCAGCCCGGACGCGCCGGATTGCTCGGACTGCCACGGCTCCAGCCACCGCGTCGAGAGCAAGAACGACTCCGCCGCCCCCACCTTCTCCCGCAACGTGCCCGCCTTGTGCGCCAAGTGCCACCGCACCGGGCGGAAGGCGGCCGTGCGCTACGCCAGCCACAACGGCAGGCAGTTGAACGTGGTCGAGCACTACGTGGAGAGCATCCACGGCAAGGGGCTGCTGGAAAGCGGGCTGACGGTGACGGCCGACTGCGCCGACTGCCACACCGCTCACCACGAGCTGCCCAGCGCCGACCCCCGCTCCAGCGTCCACCGCGCCAGCGTTTCGCGCACCTGCGGCCGGTGCCACCGCGGGATTGCGGAGCAGTTCGCCCGCAGCGTCCACGCGCCCACGGTCACGCGCAGCTCCAAGACCCTGCCCGTGTGCAGCGAGTGCCATTCCGCCCACTCCATCGCCCGCACCGACATCAGCGATTTCCGCCTCCACATCATGGACCAGTGCGGGCGCTGCCACCGGGACATCACCGCCACCTACTTCGACACCTACCACGGCAAAGTCTCCAAGCTCGGCGCCGTGAAGACCGCCAAGTGCTACGACTGCCACGGCGCCCACGACATCCTGCCCACCACCAACCTCCGCTCGCGCCTCAGCCGCGCCAACATCGTCCAAACCTGCGCCAAGTGCCACCCCGGCTCCCATCGCCGTTTCGCCGGATACCTCACCCATGCCACCCACCACGACCCGCACAAGTATCCGCTGCTGTTCCTGGCCTTCTGGGGCATGACTTCGCTGCTGGTGGTGACCCTGGTGGCGGCCGGCCTCCATACCCTGGCCTGGTTGCCGCGCTCGCTGCGCTACCGCCGCGAGATCCGGGCCGCCGGAGACGGCCACGGCCAGCTCTATGTGCGCCGCTTCCAGCCCTTCCAGCGCAACCTGCATCTGATCGTCATCTTCAGCTTCCTCGGGCTGGCGCTCACCGGCATGACGCTCAAGTTCTCTTACGCCGGCTGGGCTGGGGCGCTGTCACGGCTGCTGGGCGGCTTCGAGGCGGCGGGCTGGATTCATCGCTTCTGCGCGCTGCTGACGTTCCTCTACTTCGGGCTGCACCTGTTTGACGTGGTGCGCCGGCAGCGGCAGAGCGGGCAGAACTGGCGCCAGTTCCTCTTCAGCCGCGAGAGCATGCTGTTCAACCGCCACGACTGGCGCGAGCTGGTGGCTTCGCTCAAATGGTTCCTGGGCAAAGGCTCTCGCCCCGGCTACGGCCGCTGGACCTACTGGGAGAAGTTCGACTACTTCGCCGTCTTCTGGGGCGTGGCCGTGATCGGCTCGACCGGCCTGGTGCTGTGGTTCCCGGAGCTCTTCACCCGCTTCCTGCCCGGCTGGGCCATCAACGTGGCCACCATCATCCACAGCGACGAGGCTCTGCTGGCGGTGGCTTTCATCTTCACCGTCCACTTCTTCAACACGCACTTCCGCCCCGAGAAATTCCCCATCGACACGGTGATCTTCACCGAGGGCATGCCGCTCGAAGAATTCAAGCGCGACCGGCCGCGCGAGTATCAGCAACTGCTCGAGCAGGGCGAGCTGGAGCGGAACCTGATGCCGGCGCCGGTGCCCCTGGCGGTGAAGCTGTGGCGGCGGCTGGGTTTCGCGGCCCTGGGCGTGGGGTTGCTGCTGATCGCGCTGATCATCTACGCTCAGATATTCGCTTACCGATGAGCAAGCCGGCGACTTCCATCATCGAAGCGGTGCGGGCGCTCCTCGAACGGGGCGAGCCGCCCTTCCCCCTGGCGGGGCTGGTGGGTCTCACCATCACCGCCCTCGAGCGCGGCCGCGTGGTCGTCGAGTTCGAGGCCGCCGAGGCGCATACCAATCCCATGGGCACGCTGCACGGGGGCGTGTTGTGCACGCTGGCGGACACGGCCATGGGCCTCGCCCATGCCTCCATCCTGGCCGAGGGCGAGAGCTACGCCACCGTCGAGTTGAAGATCAACTTCCTGCGGCCGGTGGCACGCGAGAAGCTGCGGGCCGTGGGCCGCGTGGTCAAGGCCGGCAAGACGCTCGTGCTGCTGGAGTGCGACGTCGTGAACGACGGCGACCAGCTCGTGGCCCGCGCGCTCAGCACTTCGATGACGCTGCGGGAGGGATAAGACTCCCGTCTGGAAAACCGGCCTTGCCCGGCAGCAGCCCAGGGAATAGGCATAAAATCGGTTCTTCAGGAGTGTGCGATGTCGGAGAAGGTGGCGGTGTTTGACACCACGCTGAGAGACGGCGAACAAGCGGCCGGGACCCGGCTCGGAAGCAGAGAAAAACTGACCCTCGCCAGGCAGTTGGCCCGGTTGAACGTGGACATCATTGAGGCGGGCTACCCCGCGTCGTCGCCGGAGGACTTCCAGGCCGTTCAACTGATCTCGCAGGAGATCGAAGGTCCCGTCATCTGTGCCTTGTCCCGGGCGGTGGCCAGCGACATCGAGGCTTGCGCCAGAGCGTTAGCCAAAGCCAAGCGACCGCGCATCCACACGGGGATCGGTGTCTCGGACATCCATGTTGTGGGGAAGTTCAGGGACGAAAAGTACGGGAAGACCCTGGGTGAGAAGAAGGCCAGGATCGTGCAGATGGCGGTTGACGCGGTCGAGCTCGCCAGGAAGTACGCCGACGATGTCGAGTTCTACGCCGAGGACGCCGGCCGCGCCGATCCCGCCTACCTCTACGAAATGCTCCAGGCGGCCATCGAAGCCGGAGCCACCGTCGTCAATATCCCCGATACCACGGGCTACACCGTGCCGGAGCAATTCGGCTCGCTGATCCGGGCCATCCGGGAGAACGTGCCGAACATCGCTCGGGCCACCATCAGCGTCCACTGCCACAACGATCTGGGCTTAGCGGTGGCCAATACCCTCTCCGGCGTCCGGAACGGCGCTCGCCAGGTGGAAGGCACCATCAATGGGATCGGCGAGAGGGCTGGCAACGCCGCGCTGGAAGAGGTGGTGATGGCCATCCGCACGCGCGGCGACTACTTCGGAGTGCGCAGCGACGTGGAGGCCCGCGAGTTCTACCGCACCAGCCGCCTGGTTTCCGACATGCTCGGAATGACCGTTCCGCCCAACAAGGCAGTGGTGGGAGCCAACGCCTTTTCCCACAGTTCGGGCATCCACGTGGACGGATTTCTGAAGGACCGGGAGACCTATGAGATCATGCGTCCCGAGGACGTGGGCTTCTCGGAAAGCCGTGTGGTCCTGACGGCGCGCACGGGACGCCATGGCCTGCGCGACCGTCTCGAGAAACTCGGATACACGCTGTCGCAGGAGGAACTGGACCAAACCTACGAGCGATTCCTGGTCGTGGCGGACAAGAAGCGGGAGGTCTTTGACGAAGACCTCATCGCCATCCTCCACGACGAGATCCATCCGGTTCCCGAAACCTACCATCTCGAGTATCTGCATTTCTACAGCGGCACCTCCGCCATTCCGACGGCGACCGTGAGGCTCCGTGTCAAAGACGAAGTGAGAGAAGGCGCTGCCATTGGGGACGGCCCCGTGGACGCCGCCTGCCGGGCCATCGCCGAAGTAACGAAAACCTCAGCCAAACTCGCGCGCTATGAGATCCGGGCTGTCACCAGCGGCACCGAAGCCATGGGCGAGGTCACGGTGCAGCTTGAGGAAGGGGGCCGGAAGGTCATGGGGCGAGGCGCTTCGACGGACGTGATCGAAGCCAGCGCCAAAGCCTATATTGACGGCCTCAACCGGCTCGCCGGTCTGGGCTAGAATGGGGCGTCCCGGCCACCGATTCCGCGTCCTCGCGCAAGGCACCGTCCGCCCATATTCATGACGACCGTGGCGCGGCTCCGCCCTTGCGGTTGCGATCGTTCGCAACGGAGATGCTGGCCGGCCACGTGGCGGGTGTGGTAAGCTTTCGGCGGTTGGGAGATCCCAAAGTCGAAATCCCGGGTGATGCGATTCGCGCTCGGGGATTCGGAAGCACATCCATCGGGAGACACGGTGATGAAACAAGTTGCCAGAATCATTGTGGCCCTGGTCGTCATGTCCTGGGCCGTCGCCACCAATGTGGCCTGGGGCCAGGGAGCCAGGGCGACGCTGGGCGGCCGGGTCGTTGACGCGCAGGGCGCCGTCGTTCCAGGGGCCGATGTCACGGTGACCTCGGACGACACCGGAGTCAAGCAAGAGACCAAAACCAACCTGCAAGGCAACTGGATCGTCCAGTTCCTCATTCCGGGGCACTACAGCCTGGCGGTAAACGCCCCCGGCTTCCGCCGCATGGAACAGCACGGCATCACGCTGCAAACCGGCGACAACAAGGTGATCGACACGCAACTTGAGATCGGGGCGGCGATGTCCCAGATCACGGTCACGGCAGAAACTCCGTTGATCGACACGACCGCCGCCACCTCCGGAACTGTGATCACCGAAGAGCAAATGGCCGAAATGCCGTCCATGTCGCGCGTGACCACCCTGCTGGCCACCCTCTCCCCGGGCGTGCTGCAACAGGATCAGAACCAGAACATCGCGCACCTGTGGTCGCACGATGCGGCCTCCCAGTTCACGGTCAATGGC
>CAZIRH010000318.1:0-5790 GCA_964541065.1 uncultured Solibacteraceae bacterium | reverse complement strand
CCCGTTCCACCGCCACCCCGGGGCGGCGAACTTGAGCCAGATTCCGCTGGCAGCCGTCGCCGGCCTCCCCGGAATCGTGCTGGATGCGCCAGAGCAGCGTGCGCCCGTCCGCTGGCACGCCGCGGAAGGCGAACTCCGCGGGCGCGCCGTGCTGGTTCGCACCGGCTGGGACCGCCGCTGGGGAACGCCGGCCTACTGGGAGCTGGGTCCGTACCTGGATGGCGAGACGATCGATCTTCTGATCCGCGCGGGCGCCGCACTGGTGGGCGTCGATTTCTGGAACGTGGACGACACGGAGGATCTCTCGCGCCCGGCGCACACGCGGCTGCTGGCCGCCAACATCCTCATCGTGGAGCACCTGGCGAACCTTGCGCCGCTCCCTCGGACGGGGTTCCGCTTCTATGCCGTGCCTCCGCGGGTCGTCCGCGGCGCCTCCTTCACGGTGAGAGCCTTCGCCGAGCTCGCGTGAGCAGGCGGGCGCGCTTCAGGCCTTGATCCAGTCGTAGTCGAAGGGCTCGTTGACCAGGTGGAAGTAGGGCTCGCCGGCCTTCTGCAAATAGTAGGTCTTGAGCGGCGTGCGCGGGAAGTCAGAGAGCTTTCGCGGGGTGGCTCGCCCGTTCACCCATTCGTAGACCGGCACCTCCCAGGGATTGAAGGTGTCCATGAAGCCGCGCTCCTTGGCGATGCGGAACAGGTTCACGTTGCCCGGCTCGTGCCCCCCCAGGTACATGCCGATCAGGTCCAGGCGGAACTTGTCCAGCGAGAACATCACCAGGTTGGTGAGGTAGTCCTGGCCCGTGGTGAAGCCGTCGCCGTCGCGCCCGTAGATGCCCTCGATGATGGCCAGGCCGGTGCGCAGCACGCTCATGTTGTCGCAGGTCTTCTGCGCCCAGATTTCCTGGCGGATGGGGCTGAGCTCGGCGCGGCTGTCGTAGCGCGAGTAGCCCAGCTTGCGGTGCCGCTCGAAGAGCTCCTTGACGTGCCGTTCGACCTGCGGGTGGAAATCGGGCTTCATCCAGTCCGAAACCCCGGTGACCGTGGGCCAGCCGCCGCAGAACCGGACGTAAGGATGAATGACCAGGCCCTGTTCATTCTTCACCGAGAGGCTCATGCACATGCCGTGGGCTTTCCACTTGGCTATGTTCACGAGCCAGGTGCCCGGCTCGTTGACCGGAGCGTAGTGGGGGATGCGGGTGAACACCACACCGTCGGGCACCCGGCTCCAGGTCATCTCATAGCCTTCGCGGAAGTTGCGCACGCGGCGCTCGGGCTCGTTCATCTCGACGCCATGGCGCTCGTGGATGTCCACGAACCCGCGCAGGTTCCAGCCCCACTGGTTGTTGGCCTCGGCGAAGCAGAACTTCTTCAGCCCCAGTTCCTTGAGCCCCAGGATGAGGCCTTCATAGAACTGCGGGTCGGTGGCCGTGCCCCAGTCCTCGAGGGCCGGGCGGTTACGGCTGCGCACCGGGGTGAGGTTGGGCTTCAGCACAATGCGGTGCGTGAGCGGCACGCCGGGCGTATCCCGCGGCACGAAGATTTCCCGCGCCAGCGTGAGCCCTTCGCGCAGCTTGGCGGCCTCGTCCCGCTTGTCCGGCACGCGCGTCCGCCGGATGAAGACCGCCTTGGGGTGGCTCTCGATGAACGGATGCACCCCGAAGTAACCAGGGGCGCCAGGCGCGGCCGCGGCGCCCAGCAGGCCCAGCCCGGCCGTGCGGCAGAACTCCCTGCGTCCCAGTTCCATGGCTGCTGAGTGTAGTGTACCTCTTCCAGATCCTGGGCGCAGAGCAGACGGCGCCCTCGCGTGGTAATCTTGTTCCATAGCGCCGCGGCTTCCGGGCGAGCCAGGCGAGGCGGCGGCTGGGCGGGTGGACCGTGCCGAACGGAGGGGGTGGACCATGGACGCCGGGAATACCGCGGCCAGGGGCCAGTTGCGGCGGCAACTGAATGCGCTCCGCCGCCGGAACTGGGAACTGGAGGTCAAGAACCCCATCGCCAGCGCGTTCCTGACCAGCTCGGGCCGTGAGAGTTACTGCAACGCGCTGGACATCGTGTGCCGGGCCCTGGAAAGCGAGTTGGGGGTATTCGGCTACATCGCTGAGGCCGGGAATTTGGTGTGTCCCTCGATGACCCGGCACATCTGGGAGCGCTGCCAGGTTCCGGACAAGACCATCTTCTTCCCTCGGGAGGTTTGGGGTGGCGCCTGGGGCCGGGCCCTCACGGAAGGGGCCACCGAGATCTCCAACGGCCCGTTCCGCGTGCCCCCGGGCCACGTGCCGGTCGTCCGGGCCATCAGCGTACCCTTGATGCAGCAGGGACATGCGATCGGCCTGTTCCACCTGGCCAACAAGGCCCGGCATTCCCACTCGACCCAGGGAACGGTTACCTTGGCCGGGATCCGCCGGGGCGTCCGGCTGTCCATTGCCGACAGCGGTGTGGGCTTCGATCCTCAACTGGCCAGACCCAAAGGTGGACTCGGCCTGCTCAGCATGGAGGAGCGCGTGCGGCTGGCGGGCGGTCGCATGACCATCACGTCGCAGCCCGGCAAGGGTACACGCATCGACGTGCGCATCCCGCTGCCGGAGGCGAGTCCATGAGCGGGTCAACGCCGACAGGCCGCGCAGACGCGCGTCCGTGGTGGCGGGGGCCGATCGCGCTGGGCCTGCTCCTGGTGATGCTGGCGGCCGGCATGGCCGCCTCCGGCTACCTTTACTACCAGCGCGAAAGGCGCGGGTATGAGGAGGCCGTGCGGCGGCAACTCGCCGCCATCGCCGACCTGAAAGTGACGCAGATCACCCATTGGCGGGCCGAGCGGATCGGGGACGGCGAGATTCTTCGTGCCAACCCGTGGCTGGCTGGGGCCGTCCGCCGCTGGCTGAACGGTCCTGGCCAGTCCGAACTGCCCGCTCAGTTGGCAGCCTGGCTGGCGCTCTTCACGAGGCACTACGACTACGAGAGCCTTGCGCTGCTAGACCGGTTGGGGCGGCTCCGATTCTCCGTGACACCCGAGCTGCGAACCCTGGACCCGTCTTGCGCGGCTGCGGCGGCAGAGGCCCGGGGGGCGGGCAGGATGGTCCTCTCGGACTTACACCCGACCGGGGCGCCTGGGAGGGACCATATGTCTCTGGCCCTCCCGCTGACGCCGCCAGAAGGTGGAGCAGCTCCCCTGGGCGTCATCCTGGCGCAAATTGACGCCCGGCGCATTCTGTATCCGCTGGTGGAAAGCTGGCCGGCACCTAGCCCCAGCGCCGAAACTCTGCTGGTGCGCCGGGAGGGCGGCCACGCGGTGTATCTGAGTGGATTCCGGCACCGGCCCAACGGCGCCCCACGGCTCAAGCTGCCTGCGAACAGCGACGACCTGCCGGCCGCCATGGTGGTACAGGGACGGGAGGGTATTGTCGCGGGCCGCGACTATCGCGGAGTCACGGTGCTGGCGGCCGTGAGAAAGGTGCCTGATTCGCCGTGGTACGTGGTGGCTAAGGTGGACGCCGAAGAGGTCAATGCGCCGCTCCGCGAACGAGCATGGTGGATGGTTGTGGTTCGAACGCTGCTGCTGGCGACGGCGGTGGCCACCGCCGGGCTTCTCTGGCGCGATCAGCGTGCCCGCTACTACCGCCAGCAGTACGAGGCCGAGCTACAGGTCCAGACCGTGTTGGAGCAGAGCCGCGCTCAACTCCGTGCCCTGGCGGCGCGCCTGTTCACGCTGCAAGAGGACGAGCGCCGGCGCCTGTCCAGCGAGTTGCACGACGACTTGAACCAGCGGCTGGCCATGCTGGCCGTCCAGGTGGATACCCTCCAGCAGCAGGCGCCGCCCACGGCACAGCCAGTGCGTCATGGGCTGGTGTCGCTCCAGGAGCAGTTGGGCGTTCTCTCCGACGACATCCGCCACCTCGCCTACCAGTTGCATCCTTCCATCCTCGAACATCTGGGCCTGGCGGTCGCGGTAAAATCCTGCTGCGCGGAATTCTCCCAACGCGAAGGCATCCCGGTGAGCTTCGAGACGGAGAACATGCCGGACAGCCTGCCCCAGGAGGTGGCGCTGTGCCTGTACCGGGTCGTGCAGGAGGCTCTCCGCAACCTGGCCCGGCACTCCCGCGCCGCCCAGGGCTCGGTGAGGCTTGCTGCCACCGGCGCGGAACTGGAACTTATCATTGCCGACGACGGCGTGGGCTTCGATTCTGTGGCGGCGCTCGCCCGCGGCGGACTCGGCCTGGTCAGCATGGAAGAGCGCGTGCGCGTGGCGGGCGGGACGCTGTTGATGGACTCCCACCCCGGCAAGGGCACACGCATCCACGTGAGGGTCCCCCTGGCCGGGCGGCCGGCGTAGGCGCCACCACCGCCCTTTCTGCGAGAATGGCAAAGTGAATCCTGGAATCGAGAACCTCCGCCGCCGAGGCAGCCGCATTATCGCCGAGGGCAAGCACATGCTACCGGCCGCCTCGCTGCTGCTCGCCGAAGGCGTCATCTCATCCCTGGACGACCTGAAGAAGCCCTTCGTGACGATCATCAACTCCTACACCACCCAGGTCCCGGGGCACGCCCACCTGGACTGGCTGGGCGCCGTGCTGCACGAGGAGCTGAAAGCCCTGGGCTTCAACGTCTGGTACGCCAACATCGGTGCGGCCATTTGCGACGGCATCGCCATGGCGCACTTCGGCATGAAGTACTCGCTGCCCTCGCGCGAGCTGATCGCCGATCAGATCGAGTCCATCCTGGGGGCGCACCCGTGCGATGCCTGGATCGGCATCGGCAACTGCGACAAGATTGTGCCGGCCATGTACAACGCCATGGTGCGCATCAACATTCCGGCGGTGTACGTGAGCGGGGGGCCGATGCTGGCCGGACGCGGCCAGACCGATCTCATCACCTTGTTCGAGGCGGTGGGCCGCGAGAGCGCGGGCCGGATCACCGAGGCCGAGTTGCGCCGGATGACCGAGGTGGCTTGCCCAAGTTGCGGGTGCTGCGCCGGGATGTTCACCGCCAACTCGATGAACTGCCTGGGCGAGGTCATCGGCCTGGCCCTGCCGGGCAACGGCACCATTCCGGCGGCGCGGTGGGTCGATGAGCGCACCACGGAGTTGAACCCGGAGCGCCTCGAGCTGGTGCGGCGCGCCGCGCACGCGCTGAAGGACTGCCTGGAGAAGGGCCTCCGGCCGCTCGACATCGTCACCCGGCAGGCGCTCGATAACGCCTTCGTGCTGGACATGGCCATGGGCGGCTCGACCAACACCATCCTGCACGGGCTGGCCCTGGCGCACTCGGCGGGCATCCACTACGACCTCAATTGCCTCAACGAGATCTCCGACTGCACGCCCACCCTGTGCAAGGTCTCTCCCAGCCGCCCCGACGTGCACCTCGAGGACGTGCACCGGGCCGGCGGCGTCGGCGCCATCCTCCAGGAAGTAGCCCGCCACGCCCGCACCCCGCTGCACCTGGATGTCCCGACGGTGGCCGGCCGCCTGGCCGATTCCGTGGCCGCCGCGCCGGCTCCCGACGGCGACGTGATCCGTCCGGTCGAGAAAGCGTTCTCCCAGACCGGCGCGCTGGCCGTGCTGTTCGGCAACCTGGCCCCCAGGGGCGCCGTGGTCAAGGTGGCCGGCGTGGAGCCCTCGATGCTCGAATACGAGGGTGCGGCGCGCATCTATGAGTCCCAGGAGGAGGCGCTGGCCGGCATCCTGGGCGGCGAGGTCCGGGACGGCGACGTGGTGGTGATCCGCTACGAAGGCCCGCGCGGCGGCCCCGGCATGCAGGAGATGCTGTCGCCTACGGCCGCGCTGGTGGGCGCGGGCATCC
>CAZIRH010000317.1:0-5794 GCA_964541065.1 uncultured Solibacteraceae bacterium | reverse complement strand
TAGTCTCGTTCATAATCGTTGCGCTCGGCCTCAAACCTCCGAGCCCAGCGGTTCTGCCCCCACTCATACAGGTAAGCGGAATCGTCATCGCCACAAGGAATGCTCACCCCAGTCAGGATCAGTAGAAGGTTGTCATAGCCCTTCGGGCGCGAGACCTCGAGCCGCGTCACGTACCCGAAGGGCCGTTCCTCAGATGATCGTGGCGGCAGCAGTCCGGCGTCTTTCAGTCTGGCGCTCAGGGTCGTGCTGAACGCCGCACAGTCCTGGGGCAACTTGTCCGCGGACGGGAGCTGCGACTCAACCCAGTCCCGCAACTGGTGCTTGAACGCAGTCAGCAGGGGTGTCGCCCCGCGGGAGGGACTGTAACGTACTGGCAGGGTGCGCAGGTGCTCCGCCATCGCGCGCATGGTTTGCAGGTCCCCTGCGATCGCAGGCAGCGGCAACAGGAGGAGGATGAGAAACACTACCATGGCGTGCCTACCCCAGCGCCTGCGCCAGATCAGCCAGGATGTCCTCGACGGCTTCGATGCCGGCCGACAGGCGCAGCAGGTTGTCGCGAATGCCCATGCGGGCGCGCTGCTCGGGTGCCACTTCGCGGTGCGAGCTCATCACCGGGTACATCATCAGGCTGTGCACGTCGCCCAGCGAGGTGGCGCGCACGACCAGCTTCAGGCGGTCCATGAACCGGAACACCTCCGCGCGCCCGGCGCCCTTCAGTTCGAAGCTGACCAGCGCGCCGTACCTGCCTTCCGGCAGCAGGCGCCGCACAGCGGCCGCGTCCGGATGCGCCGGGTCGCCGGGGAAGTTGACCCGCTCGATGGCGGGATGAGCCATCAGCCACTCCGCGATGCGCCGCGCGTTCGCGCACTGCCGCTCGATCCGGAGCACCAGGGTCTTGATGCCGCGCATGGTGAGATAGCTCTCGAACGGCCCCAACACCGGGCCGTAGGCGCGGGAGAGCGCTCGCAGGGTCTCGTAGTGCGCCTCGTCGGAAGTGACCGTGCCGCCCAGCACGTCGCCGTGCCCGGCCAGGAACTTGGTCACGCTATGCACCACCAGGCTCGCGCCCAGCTCCAGCGGTCGCACCAGCACCGGCGTGGCGAAGGTGCTGTCCACCACCAGGGCGGCGCCGGCGGCCCGCGCCATCTCCGCCACGCGGTCCAGCTCGGCCACCCGCAACAGCGGGTTCGAGATGGTTTCCATCAGCACGCAGCCGGGCCGGACCTCGGCCAGCGCGCGCTCGAGGGCCCCGAGGTCGCACAGGTCCACAAACGTGGTCCGGATCCCCAGCGGCTCGAAGACCCTCGTCAGCACAACAATGGTGGCGCCGTAGAGCCCCTCGGCGGCGACGATCCTTTTCGCCCGGCCCTCCAGCGCCGTCATCAGCGCCACATGGATGGCCGACATGCCCGAAGCGCAGGCCAGCGAGCCGTGACCGTGCTCCAGGGTCGTGACCAGCTCTTCGAGCGCGGCGGTGGTAGGGTTGCCGTAGCGCGAGTAGCAGTAGCCCGGCTGCTCGCGGGCGAAGACGCGGTCCAGCTCCTCCATGCTTTCGTGGAAGTAACTGACCGCCGCGTGGATGGGCGTAGTGACGGGAACCTCGGGGCCGGCCTTCTTGCGGTCGCCGGCGTGGACCGCCTGGGTGTCGATGCGCACGTTACTTCCTCTTCCAGCGGACGCCGTCTTTAGTGTCCTCCAGGATGATGCCCTGTCCGCCGAGCTGCCGGCGGATTTCGTCGGCGCGCGCGAAGTCGCGGCGCGCGCGGGCGTCCGTGCGCAGGGCGATGGCCACTTGGATCCTGAACTCGTCGATTCCGGCCTCCTTCTCGCCGGGCCGCAGCACGTCGAACACCGCATCGAAGCGCCCCAGCAGATCGAGCGCCGGCGCGACGTTGCCCGCGCCGAAGTCCCCGGCGTCCATGGCGGTGTTGGCTTCGCGCACGAACTCGAAGACCGCGGCCAGGGCCTCGGCCGTGTTCAGGTCATCGTCCATGCTCTCCTCGAAGCGCCGGCGCGCCTCCTCGGCGCGGGCCTGTAGCCAGTCGGCCGCGCCCGCGGGGTACTTCTCCGTCTCCAGCCGCAGCTTGAAGTTGCGCAGCCGCTCGACGGCCGTGGCGGCGGCCCTGGGGCTGTCGGCGGTGAAGTTCAGCCGCTTGCGATACGGCACCGAGGCCAGCAGGTAGCGGATGGCCTCCGCAGGATAGCCCTCGGCGAGCACGTCACGCAGGGTGATGAAGTTCCCCAGCGACTTCGACATGGTCTGGCTCTCCAGGATCAGGTGCTCCGAGTGCAGCCAGAACCGTGCGAAGGGCTTTCCCGTCAGCCCTTCCGATTGGGCGATCTCGTTCTCGTGGTGCGGGAAGACCAGGTCCACGCCGCCGGCGTGTATGTCCAGCGTCTCCCCCAGGTAGTGCATGGCCATGGCGGAGCACTCGATGTGCCAGCCGGGGCGCCCCGGGCCGATCTCGCTCTCCCAGAAGGGCTCGCCGGACTTGGGCGCCTTCCACAATGCGAAGTCGCGGGCGTCGGCTTTTTCATAGCGGTCCGTATCGACGCGCGCCCCGGCGCGCATGCCGCTGAAATCGGTGTGCGAGAGTTTGCCGTAGGCGGGGAACGACGCGATGCGGAAGTAGATCGAGCCTTCGCTCTCGTAGGTGCAACCCTTCTCCCGCAAGCCCGCGATCAGCTTCGCCATCGCGCCGATGTGCTCGGTGGCCGGCGTCAGCCGCTCGGGCCGCTCCAGGCGCAGGGTGGCGGCGTCGTCGAGAAAGGCCTGGGTGTAAGCGGCGGTGTATTCCCCCAGCGACTGGTCGGCTTTGAGGGCCTCCTGGATGATGCGGTCGTCCACGTCGGTGATGTTCATGACGTGGTCGAGCCGGTAGCCGCGGTACCGCAGCCAGCGCCGCAGTATGTCCACGAAGGTGAAGGTGCGCAGGTTGCCGATGTGCGCGTAGTTCCACACCGTGGGCCCGCAAGTGTACATGCGCACCGTGTTGCCCTCCAGCGGGGCAAATTCCTCGACACGTTGGGTCAGCGTGTTGTAGAAGCGTAGCGCCATAAGGGGGTGATCCTCCAATAGTAGCAACCGCCGGCTGAAGCCGGCTCTACTTGGCTTGCGCCAGGGCCCGGCCCGCCAGGTAGGCCAGCCGCACGATCTTGTGCATCTTGGCGAAGTTCAGCTTCTCGAGGGTGTCCGTGGGCTGGTGGTAGTCCGGCTGGAAGCCGTTGAACAGCCAGACCGCCGGCACGCGCTTCAACAGGAAGGGGAAATGGTCGCAGCGGAACAGCACGTTGAGCGCGGCGTCGTCGTCCCACTTGTGGTTGAGCCGCAGGCCCACCTCGCGGTTGGCCCGCTCCAGCACGGCGCGCAGGGCGGGGCTGCTCTTGAGCCCGATGAAGTTCAACTCGTTGGAGGTGTCTGCGGCGATCTCCATGAGCCCCTTGGTCTGCGCGCTGGGCTTCTCGTCGCGCCCGATCATATCCAGGTTGAGGACCGCGCGCGTGGTCTCGAGCGGCCGCAGCGGGTGCGCCACGTAGTAGTACGAACCCAGCAGGCCCGTCTCCTCGGCGCCGAAGGCGATGAAGAGGAGCGTCCGCCGGGGCCGCTCCGCCTGCGACGCGAAGACCCGCGCCAGCTCGAGCAGCCCGGCGGTGCCCGAGGCATTGTCGTCGGCTCCCGGAAGGACCTGGCCGCCCCGCGTGCCCAGGTGATCATAGTGTGCGTCGAAGATGACCGTCTCCTCGCGCAGTTTCGGGTCGCGGCCTTCCAGTACCCCAATGACGTTGGCGGTCATCTTGCGGGCGGACTCGGCGACGGTGACTTCCATCTCGGCGCTCACGCCGGGCAAGGTCCGGGAAGCCGGCTTGAGCGCGGCATCGATGGCGGCCTGGAGGTCGCCAGGCTTCTGGCCCGTCACCGCCAGCAGCTCCGCGGCCACGGCGTCGCTGACGCTGAAAGACGGGATGCGGCGCTCGCCCTCGGCCAGCGCCTGCGCGGCAGGACTCACGGCGCGCTGTCGGCCCCCCGGAATGCGTGCCATGCGCTCGAGGTTGGAAGGGTGCTTGCGGTTCGGCTCCGCCACCGCGAGCACTGCGACCGCGCCATGGCGCTGCGCATTCAAGACCTTGACATAGGGAGCGGCGTGCAGCGTGTTGCCGCGCCCGTGAAAGACGGAGGTCGGATCGGTCTCTTGCGGCTCGTGGTCGAAGATCAGGACCACCTTGCCGGCGGCGTCCAGGCCCGCGTAGTCGTCATAGCCGAACTCCGGCGCCGTGATGCCGTAGCCGGCGAAGATCACCGCGCCGCTGACTTTCACGTCTTGCGGGAAAGTGCCGGAGAAATCCTTGCCGTGCTCGAGTTGGCGCGCGCGGCCGTCCACGCGTATGGTCAGGCGGCGCCCATCCGGCTTCAGGCGGTACTCGATCAGGGGCACCTCCTGGAGGTACGAATCGCCGGCCGCCGGCTTCAGCCCCACCTTGGCGAACTCGGCGGCAATGAACTGGATGGCGACTTCGGAGCCGCGCTCCAGCGACTTGCGCCCCTCCAGCGCCTTCGATGATAGGAAAGCGACATCCGCGCGTAAACGCTCCACCCGGATGGCATCGGTGCCCTGCTGCGCCAGGGCGGGCCAGAGCAGCAAGACGGCCAGTAGAACTCTCGACATGCAACCTCCCGTTGGCCTGCGGCCTTAGATTCTACAATAGGTCCTTGGCTGGGATCCGTTTCGAGATCGTGGCGCGGTGCCCCGTGACGGGCGCGCGGGCTGGGCTGCTCCACACCCACCACGGCGTGGTCGAAACCCCGGTGTTTATGCCGGTGGGCACGCAGGGCAGCGTCAAGGGCCTCTCGCCGCGTGACCTCGTCGAGCAGCTCGACGTTCACATCCTGCTGGCCAACACCTACCATCTCTTCCTGCGCCCGGGGCCGGAGCTGATCGAGCGCCTCGGCGGCCTGCACCGCTTCATGGGCTGGGAGCGGGCCATCCTGACGGACTCGGGCGGCTTCCAGGTCTTCAGCCTCGCCGGGCTGCGCCAGGTCAGCGACGAAGGCGTCCTCTTCCGGTCGCATTTGAACGGGGACGCGCACCTGTTCACTCCGGAATCCACCGTGGACGCGCAACTGGCTTTTGGGAGCGACATCCTGATGGCGCTCGACGAGTGCCTGGGCTATCCGGCCAGCCACGAAGCGGCGCGCGCGTCAGTCGAGCTGACGGTGGCCTGGGCCCGGGCCGCCGTTCGTCACTACCGGGAGCGGGCGGGCCGCGAGGAGCGCGCGGGCGCGCTGTTCCCCATCGTGCAGGGCTCGGTCTACGCCGACCTGCGGCGACAGTGCGCCGCGGCGCTGGTGGAGCTGGAGGCGGAGGGCTACGCCATCGGCGGGTTGTCGGTGGGCGAGCCGCGCAGCCTGAGCCTGGAGATGGTCGAAGCGACCGCGCCGCTGCTGCCCGCCGAGCGGCCGCGCTACGTCATGGGCGTCGGGCTGCCCGAGGAACTGCCCGAGTACGTGGCCCGCGGCGTGGACCTGATGGACTGCGTGCTGCCCTCCCGCAACGCCCGCAACGGATGCCTGTTCACCTCCCGCGGCAAGCTCATCATCAAGCAGGCGCGCTTCAAGGACGACCCCCGCCCCATCGACGAGGCCTGCTCCTGCTACGCCTGCCGCACATTCTCCCGGGCCTACCTCCGGCACCTGTTCCTGGCGAGCGAGATCCTCTACGCGACCCTGGCCACCCTGCACAACCTCCGCCGTTACTTCGACGTAATGCGCCAGATCCGGCAGGCGATTCTGGCGGGC
>CAZIRH010000316.1:0-5825 GCA_964541065.1 uncultured Solibacteraceae bacterium | reverse complement strand
TGGGAATCGAGCCGGCCGGCGAGATGTGGTCGGTGGTGACGGAGTCGCCCAGCAGCGCCAGCACGCGCAGGCCGCGGATGTCGCCGGCCGAGGCGGCCGGATCCGCCAGCTCCTCGAAGTAGGGCGGGTGCTTGATGTAGGTCGAGGCGGGGTCCCACTGGTAGAGGTCGCCCGTGGGCGTGGGCAGCGAGGTCCACTGCGGATCGCCGCGAAACACCTCGCTGTACTCTTGCTGGAATTGCGCGCTGGTGACGAAGCGGCTGACGGCCTCGCGCACCTCGGCGGCGGAGGGCCAGACGTCGCGCAGGTAGACGGGCGAGCCCGCGGGGTCCGTGCCCAGCGGTTCGGTGGCCAGGTCCACCTCGACGCTGCCGGCGAGCGCGTAGGCCACCACCAGCGGAGGCGAGGCCAGGTAGTTGGCACGCACCAGCGGGTTGATGCGTCCCTCGAAGTTCCGGTTGCCGCTGACCACCGCGGCCACTACCAGCTTGTCCTTGCGGACCGCCTCGGCCACCGGCTCGGGCAGCGGCCCGCTGTTCCCGATGCAGGTGGTGCAGCCGTAGCCCACCAGGTGGAAGCCCAGGGCTTCCAGATACGGGGTCAGGTCGGCGTCCGCGAGGTAGTCGGTGACCACCTTCGAACCCGGCGCCAGGCTGGTCTTCACCCACGGCTTCACCTTCAGTCCGCGCTCGACGGCCTTCTTGGCCAGCAGGCCCGCGCCGATCATCACCGACGGGTTCGACGTGTTGGTGCAGCTTGTGATGGCGGCGATGACCACCGCGCCTTCACGCAGGGCGGCCGCGCCGCCGTCGAAGCGCACCTCGGCCTGACGCGGTTCCGCGCCCAGGGTGGCCAGGAAATTCTGCTTGACCGCGGGCAGCGTGACCCGATCGTGCGGACGCTTCGGCCCGGCCAGCGAAGCCTGCACGGTGGAGAGATCCAGCTCGATGGTGTCCGTGAAGAGGGGCGCCTCGCCGGCGGCGCGCCACAGTCCCTGCTCCTTGGTGTAGGCCTCGACCAGCGCGATCAGCTCCGGCGGGCGGTTGGTCAGCCGCAGGTAGTTGAGCGTCTCCTCATCCACCGGGAAGAAGCCCATGGTGGCGCCGTACTCGGGCCCCATGTTGGCGATGGTGGCGCGGTCGGCCAGGCTCAACGCATCCAGGCCGTCGCCGTAGAACTCGACGAACTTGCCCACCACCTTCTTCTTGCGCAGCATCTCGGTGACGGTGAGCACTACGTCGGTGGCCGTGGCGCCTTCCGGCAATTCGCCGTACAGGCGGAACCCGACCACCTCGGGCAGCAGCATCGAGATGGGCTGGCCCAACATGCAGGCCTCGGCCTCGATGCCGCCCACGCCCCAGCCCAGCACGCCCAGGCCGTTGATCATGGTGGTGTGCGAGTCGGTGCCCACCAGCGAGTCGGGGTAGGCCACGCCGGCCCCGTCGCCCGGAGTCACGAAGACCACCGGGGCCAGGTATTCGAGGTTGATCTGGTGGATGATGCCCGTATCCGGCGGCACCACCCGCAGGTTGCGGAAGGCCGCCTGGCCCCAGCGCAGAAAGGCGTAGCGCTCGCGGTTGCGCTGGTATTCCAGCAGCGCGTTCAGCGAGAAGGCCTCCGCGCTGCCGTAGTGGTCCACCGAAACCGAGTGGTCGATGATGAGGTCGGCTGGGATGAGCGGGTTGGCGCGGCGCGGATCGGCGCCCATTTTCTTCAGGGCGTCGCGCATGGCCGCCAGATCGACGATGCAGGGCACGCCGGTGAAATCCTGCAAGAGGACCCGCGCGGGCATGAAGCTGATCTCACGCTCGCCGCGCCCCCTCCAGTGGGCGACGAACTGGATGTCATCGGCCGTGACGGTGCGCCCGTCCTCGTGCCGCAAGAGGTTTTCGAGCAGCACCTTGATCGAGTAGGGTAGCCGGGATGCCTGGGGCAGCGCGCCCAGGCGGCAGATCTGGTAGGAGCGGCCGCCGACGCGCAAGACAGATTTCGAGCCGAAGCTGTTCATGGTTGCCATCGAGGGCTATTCTAGCGCAGGCGCCCCGCTGGGGGAATCACATGTATTCCGGCACCGGAATGCCCAGGATGCCCAGGGTGCACTCGAGCTGGGCGCGGAAGTAGCCGGTCATCCACAGCAGGAAGACCTTCTTCTCGCGGTCGGCCTCGGTCAGGATGGGGTACTGGTGGTAGAAGTTGTTGAAGGCCTGGGCCACCTGGAAGGCGTACTTGGCGACGTGGGCCGGCTCGCCCGCCTCGACCGCCCGGACGATGGCGGTGTCGGCCTTCGAGGCGGCCAGCAGAAGCTGCCAGAAGTCCTCGTGGGCGAGCTGGCGAGCCAGGGCCGCCGCATCGAGCTCCTGCGCGAAATTCGGAACCGCTTCCCCGCGCCCGGCCAGCTTGCGGAAGATGCTGCGGGCGCGCACGGCGGCGTACTGCACGTAGGGCCCGGTCTCGCCCTCGAAGCTGAGGGCTTCCTGGAAATCGAAGGCGATGATGGCGTTGCGCGTGTACTTGAGCATGAAGTAGCGCAGCGCGCCGACGGCGATCTGGCTGGCGATCTCGCGCTGGCGGGCGGGCGGGTCCTCCGGATGCCGTGACGCCACTTCTGCGAGGGCCTCCTCGATGAGCTGGTCGATCAGGTCGTCGGCCTTGACGCCCAGGCCCTTGCGGCCCGATACCTCGACGTGCGAGCGCTGGCGGTCCTCCTCGGAGAGCTCGAGGCCCAGTTGGGCCGCGCAGCGCTGCGACAGCGCCACCATCTCGTAGGCGAAATGGGTGGAGCGTTCCGCCTGTTCGGTGTAGCCGAGCGCCCTCAGGCCGGCCACGACCACGTCCTGCAAATACGACTGGCGCGAGTCGATGACGTTGTAGACACGCTGGCCGCGGCCGAATACCGGCGCAGGCTCGTCCGAGGGCTGGTCGGTGGTGACCCACAGCGGGCGTCCGTCCGGGTAGTGCATCAGACGGCGGTAGAAGAAGTCCTTCCCCAGCAGGCCGAATTTCCAGAGCTGGTAGGCGATGTCCTTGCCCACGTAAGTGACGGTGCCGTTCGAGCGCACGATGACCTTGCTGTCCTCGGCCTCGGCGTCCGCCGAGAACGCGGCGGCGGGCATGACCCAGCAGCCGGCATTCTTGCCCTCGGTCTCCAGGTGTATGGCGCCGCGCTGGCGCAGCAGCTCGAAGGCCGCCGCCCAGAACTTCAGGTGCAGGATCTCACTTTCCCGCGGCAGCACATCGTAGGCGATGCCCAGGCGCCACATGGTGGCCAGGTGCGCCTGGGTGATGGCATCCGCGATCACCCGGGCCAGGCGCGCCGCCGTTCCCTGGCCGGCTTCGATGGCGTGCAGCGCCTCCTCCCGCAGCCTGAGCGCGTGCGGGTGCTCGTGATAGTAGTGCGAGATCCGCGCGTAGAGGTCCCAGCAGTGGTAGTCGAACCTCGGCGGGCCCGCGGCGATGAGTTGCTCGACTTCCTGGGGCGTCTTCTGTTCCAGGTGCTGGAAGCCCACCACCACGTCGGCCACCTGCACGCCGGTGTTGTCGATGTAGTTCTGCACCTCAACCGTGTGTCCCAGGGCGCGCAGCATGCGGGCGAAAGTATCGCCCAGGACGGCGTTGCGCAGGTGCCCGATGTGCGCCGCCTTGTTGGGGTTGATGTTGGTGTGCTCGACGATGATTCTCTCGCCGGCCCGCGCTGCCTCCGTGGCGGGACCTGCCAGCAGTTGGCGGGCGTACCAGCCGCGGTCCAGACGCACATTGACGTAGCCCCCGCCGGCCACCTCGACCGAGGCTGCGCCTTCGGGCGAACCCAGCGCGTTGGCCAATTCCTGGGCGATGGCGTGCGGCGCGCGGCGCAGTTGCCGGGCGAGTTGGAAGGCGACCGAGAACCCCAGATCGCCGAACTGCGGCTGCTTGGGCGGCCCCGCGGCCACCGGCGCCTCTACGCCGTAGAGCTCTTTCAGCCGGGCCGTGACCAGCGCCTCGAGGCGCTCTTGGAGTTGATGGAACACCAGAAAGCAGTATAGCGGTTTGTGCCTCTGGCGGGCCGCACCGCCGCGGTGATAGACTCAGCCATTCTATGAAGCGGAACGCTTTGCTGGCTGAGATGATGGCCGAGTTCCTCGGCACGCTGGTGTTGATCGCGTTTGGGGCGGGCGCGGTCGCCATGGTGGTGCTGTTCGCCACGGGCGCGCCCGGGGAAGTCGTCCACGGCGGCTGGACGAACATCACCCTGGGCTGGGGGCTGGGCGTCACGATGGGCGTCTACGTGGCCGGGCGGGTCAGCGGCGGGCACCTGAATCCGGCCGTCACGCTGACGCTGGCGGTCTTCCGCGGCTTTCCCTGGCGCAAGGTGGTCCCTTACTCGCTCGCGCAGACCGCCGGGGCGTTCGCCGGCGCTGCCCTGGTGTTCTGGAACTACCGGCCCGCCTTCGCGAGGGCCGACCCCTTGCTGGAGCGCACCGCCAAGATCTTCACCACGTTTCCGGCCTTCCCGCAGCAACCGTGGGCGGGCTTTCTGGACCAGGTGATCGGCACGGCGCTGCTGCTGCTGCTGGTCTTCGCCATCGTGGACGAGCGCAACCAGTTCGCGGGCGCGCTGGCGCCGGTGCTGGTGGGTCTGGCGGTAGTGGCCATCGGAATCTCGTACGGCGCGCTGCATGGTTACGCCATCAACCCGGCGCGCGACTTCGGGCCGCGCCTGCTGACGGTGCTGGCCGGGTTCCGCCACAACGGCCTCACCGACGGCACTCACGTCTGGTGGGTGCCCATCGCGGGCCCGCTGGCCGGGGGACTGGCGGGCGGCGCGCTGTATGATTTCGGCATCCGGCGGTTCTTGCCTGGAAAGTGAGTCGCTCCGCGGCAGTGTCCGTAAGACGCTATAATGGAAGTCCCCCCGCTATGCGTACCCGGGAGGGTGAGCCATGTTTCTAGGTCTCAAGGAGTTGGAGCGGGGAAGGGTATTCTTCAAGGAGACCTGCCAGCCCGGGACCATCGAGTTCTTCGATGAGCAGGTTCGCCAGGCCGGCGTGCTGGCGACCGAGGGAGTGGGCGAGTTATCGCCGGCGCTGCTGGAAATCCTGGTGCGAGGCCGCGTGCAGGTCGTCATGGAAGCGCCGTGCGACCGCTGCCTGGAGCGGGTGAGTTTCCCCATCGACAGCCAGTTCGAGCTGGCCTACCTGCCGGCTTCCTCGCTGGCCGGGGACGAGGACGCCCGCATCAGCGAGGCCGAGGTGGAAGCCGGTTTCTACGAGGGTGACGGGCTGGATCTGGCCGATGTCCTCCGTGAGCAGATCCTGCTGGCGCTGCCCATGCAGCGGCTGTGCGTCGAGGAGTGCCGCGGCATCTGTCCGGTGTGCGGGCAGAACCGCAACCGGGTCAGTTGTGGCTGCCAGCCGGACCGGCCGGATGATCGCTGGTCGAAGCTGCGCGAGTTGTAGCTGCAAGTAGTAGAATAAGGAGTCTTATGGCGAATCCTAAGCGACGGCATTCGGCGCGCCGCACCAGTAACCGCCGCGCGCACGACGCGCTGAGTCCCGCGGCCAAGTCCGAATGCCCCAACTGCCACGAGCCCAAGTTGCCGCATCGCGTCTGCCCGCACTGCGGGCAGTACCGCGACCGGGAAGTCATCGAGGTGGCCGAAAAGTAGGGACGGATCCGCATCTAGCCATGGTCACGATTGTTGTGGACGCCATGGGCAGCGACGGCGCGCCCAAGGCTGAAGTGGAAGGGGCCATCCGGGCGGCCAAGAGCCTCAACGTTCATGTCATCCTGGTGGGCCGCGAGGAAATCATCCGGCCGGAACTGGCGCAGCATCGCGAGGCCCGCTC
>CAZIRH010000315.1:0-5829 GCA_964541065.1 uncultured Solibacteraceae bacterium | reverse complement strand
GCGCATGGGAGGTCCCGGTAAGTACCGATCGCATCTACACCATCGGTGGCTCCTGCGCGCTGGAAGTGCTGGACCTCGACGGCGTGCGCCGGCCGGCCGGCCTCCAGGACCTGGTGGATCTCACCCGCTTGCAGGATGCCCTCGAGAACCTGCACATCATGCACTCTCTGGTCGTCCCTCAGGATATCCCGCAGCCCGGTTTCGAGCGAATCATGTTCGCCACCGTCATGAGACACACCACCCGCAACTTCTATTCCCAGGGCCAGGGACCGCGGAGCATACGCGATCAGGTGGAGATGGCGGCGGTGATCCAGGGGAGTGCGGAGGAGGTGATGCTGCGGCCTATTTTCACCATCGTCTGCTGCCTCATCAGTCCCCTGGTGCAGACCGCTGAGCGAGTGGCGGAGCTCATGGAGGCGGCCAGGTTCGGCATCCCAGTGTATGTCGAAGTTGACGCGATGGCGGGCGCCACCGCTCCGGTGACCATCGCTGGCGCGCTGGTGGAGGAGTGCGCGAACGTGCTGTGCGGAGTGACCCTCGCCCAGCTCGTCAACCCCGGCTGCCCATGCATCTTCGCCATCGCGTCAGGGATCCTGGACATGGCCAGCGGGCAGTACTCGGGGGCCGCCCCTGAGACGGGCCTGCTGCACGCCGCCACTGCACAAATGGCCCGCTTCTACGGGCTTCCCTTCCAGGGCGGAACGGGGATCGACGCGACCGTGCCAGATGCCCAAGCCGGGTATGAGCGGGCGCTCCAGGTGCTCACGAATGCCCTGGCGGGCACCAACTTCATTCACCTGTCCATCGGGATGATGGAGCAGATGCTGCTGGCTTCCTACGAGCAGTGCGTGATTGACGACGAGATCCTGGGGGCGGCGTTCCGCATCGCGCGCGGCGTGGAGGTGGACGAGAGAACGCTGGCGCTCGACGTCATCCATGAGGTCGGCCCTGGCGGACACTTCCTCAGTCACGATCACACCGCGCGCAACTTCCGCCGTGAGCTCTGGTTCCCAAGGCTCACCAACAGGGCCACGTACCCCGGATGGATGCAAGCAGGCGGCAAGGACCTGCGCCAGCGCGCCAACGAGCGAGCGCGAGACATACTCGCCGCGCACCACCCCCGGCCCCTCACGCCCGAGCAGGAGCAGGAGATTGACCGCATCAGCAGGGCCGCCCAGCAGTGGGCTGTCGCTCACGGCGTCGGCGTCAACTTCGAGGGCGAGACGCGCGGCGGGTGATACGATGCCGTCGTTCGATTATTGAGGGCGGCGTGTCGCCCCTCGACTGTGCTCGGGGCGACCCTGAGCGGCTAGGCTTGTGGCCGCCGTGGCGGTCGCCGTGGGCGACCTAGCCACTTGCCGAAGGGTCGAAGGGGCGCCGTGCTCCGCTGCATGAGAATAGTTCCGATTGCTGGAGGTATTCGCTTTGCCTAAACGCAGGAGTTTATCATCGCGGACTTTGCGGGCTGGCGTAACGGGGGCCGGCCCGTCCGGGGCACAGAGCAAGCCGAACAACCCTGGAACTCGGGGTGTTCCAGGGACGCATTCCCCGGTGATAGAGTTGACGGCCTTCGAGCCGGGCGGGACCGCGCGCGTGGACTTTCCGCTGACGGTTGGCATTCCCTTTAAGCAGGGCGCTCTTTCGCCACAGGCGCCGATTTCCGTGCTGGACGAGAAGGGGCGAGCGCGGCCGGTTCAGGCGCGCGTGATGGAAACCCACCCGGACGGCAGCGTGCGCTGGCTGCTGCTGGACTATCAAGCCGATTTCACGCCCTTCAGGACCACCAGGTGCCGCCTGGTGATCGGGGGCAGCGCAGCGCCGCTCTCCCCCGGCACCCACATCACAATGGAAGAAAAGGAAGGGTCGGTTCTGGTCAACACCGGCCCCCTCAGGTTCGAAGTAGGGGCGAACGGCCGTCCTCCCCTACAGAAGGTGTGGCACCAGGGGAACCTGGTCAGCCAGGGAGGCTTGGACTGTTGGGTGACCGCTGAGGACGGACACCAGTTCTGGGCATGCGAAGACCCGAAAGCAACCTTTGAGATCGAGGACTCGGGGCCGCTGCGGATCGCGATGCGGTGGGCGGGCACGCACCGCGACCGCGACGGTCGCGGGCACCTGGACTTCATGGTGCGCCTGACGGCGTATGCGGGGAAGCCATTCCTGCGCATTGATCACATCTTCTTCAACCGGCTTGACCCGGACGTGACTCGGGTCAAGGAGATCGTCGCTCGCCTGCCGGTGAGCATCGGCAGCGAGGTGAGCTACTTGGTGGGCGACCGCTTCCGGCCGGGCGTCCGGCCGGGGCCGCTCGCCGTGTCCAGCGACGCTCCGGTCACCCTGGAGCAGTTCGAACTGGGCGAGTGGCGGATAGTGACGGAACCGGGTAACCTGCTGAAGGAGGCTGAGCCGGCCGCCAGGGGAGTGGGCAAGGGGAACGCTCGCGGCTGGGTGGACGCCAGCGGCGCCGATGCCGGCCTGCTGCTGGCGGGCAAGAACTTCTGGCAGAACTACCCGAAGGCGATCTCGGCGTCGCCGGATGCTTTCCGGTGTTTCCTGATCCCCGATCGTGGGGAGCCCTTCCCGATCCCCAGGGGCATGGCCAAATCCCACACCTTCTACCTCTACTTCCACGGGGGCAAGCGCGAGACCGCCGACCGGGCCGATCTCGCCTTCATGGTGCAGCGGTGGCCGATGCCGGCGGCGCCCGCCGACCACTATCTGGAAAGCGGGGAGATGTGGGATTTCTTCTCCTATTACCCGAAGAACTACCCGCGACTGGAGTACATGCTGCGGGAGCTGTTCGAATCCGACAGGCACGAGGGTCCGGAAAAGACCAACTTTGGGCGCGCCTACGGGCTCAAGCACTACGGTGACTTCATCGCGCGGGCCGACGGGCCGCCCTACGACCCCGACGCCCCGACCAGCTACTACATGAATAACGAGTGCGATACCGCCCACGTGCTCTTCATGATGTTCCTGAGGAGCCAGGAGATAGTGAAGTGGTGGGGCGCCGAGGCGCACGCGCTGCACATGATGGATGTGGACACCTGCTATCACGCCGTGCCGCTGCCGACGCTTGAGAATCAGGACCCAAAGATCCTGCTGAACAGCCAGTACCGGCATTGCTATCAGCACGTCGGTAACATTCAGACCCCCGGCGCCATGCCGGTGGAGCCTGCGTTCAGCCATACCTTCGCGGAGGGGCTGATTGACTACTACCACCTGACAGGCGATCGTCGCGCGCTGGAGGTTGCCGTCGGCTATGCGAAGAGCATAGCTTACAAGACGAACCGCTATGACCGATACCAGTGGGGCGCCGGCCGCGAGGCGGGCTGGGCGCTCCTGGTCTTGGCCGCGGCTTACCGCATCCAGCCGAACGAGGAGATCCGCCAGGCGGCGGACATCATGATCTCCAACGTCATCAGCGAGCAGCAGCCCGATGGAGGAATCCTCGACTCAAATGTGCACCGGATGGCGTACGAGGAACGCAAGGTGGTGCTCTATACGCGCGGCGTCGCGCGATGGCATCAGGTCACCGGCGACGAGAAATCCAAGCAGCTGTTTCTGTCGCTGATGGAGTTCTACCTGAGGGTCGGGTTCTCGCCCGAGGGCACGCCTTTGTCTTCAACCTGGCCGGAGGGGCAGCAGGTGTCCTCCCGCAACCAGGGCCAGGCGAACCTGGAATCGCTCGCTTACGCCTACACGCTGACCGGGGATCGGCGCTACATCGAGGCGGGAATGCCCGTCTTGTGCCAGGACTTGGAATGGATGCTGGCGGCGCTGGTTGACTCCGGGCCGACCTTCAACAGCCAACAGCATATTGGCCTGGATCTGAAGTTTGCCGAAATCCTGCGCGGGACGTTCCCCTTCATGCAGCGGGCTCACGAGCTGGGGCTGCTGCAGAAGGTGCCGGAGCTGGGCGCCTGGCTGGCGCAGTAGGGGCACGGCATGCCGTGCCCCTACTTGGGCGGCGGCAATCGCATCCGGATGAAGCCAGCCGGGCGCACCAAGGCGCCAAGCGTGCTGCGGGGCAATCGTTCGCAACTCTGGACACAGGTCGCGTCGAGCGGTATCGCCGCGCCCGCGCGCGGTACTGCGCGGCGGAGCATCGGCGCGGTCACGTTGGCAGTTAGCCGCGGCGGCGGTGCTGTAGGGGCGAACAGCTGCGCCCCCTACGCGTGGCAAAAGTGAGATTTCCGAAGTGCGGGTCCATTACCCTCTGTGCGCCGAAGAAGGGGTACCATCCGGTAAAGGGCCGCACGGCGGGGAGAGGAGCGTTGGGTGCGATGGTCGGATTTGGCTTGCTGATGATCGGTGTTGTGTTGATTGTGGCGGAGAGCACGGGCTGGTGCGCGCCCCCGCGCGAGAAGTGGCGGTTCACGGGCGGCGGAGCGGAGATCACCCTTGAGGACATTGACGAGGACGGCAGGCCCGAGATCCTTTTTGGCACGTCGGCCAGCGGCTCGATCTTCTGCGTGGACGGCCGCGGCAAGCTGCGCTTCGCCTACCGCGAGGCCATCAAGATCCGCTATATCGGCTACGTGTCGGCGGCGGACGTGGACGGCGACGGCCGCATGGAGGTCATCGGAGTGGGACGCGAGAGGCGCGCGATCTGCGTGAGCGCCGAGGGCAAGCTCAAGTGGCGTCGCTGGCTGCCCGGCCCGGGGGTGTCGCACGCCGGGCCGGTGGTGGCCGACGTGACCGGGGATGCGCGGCCCGAGCTTTTCTTCGGCGGTGACGATGGCCACCTCTACTGCATTGATGGCGATGGGCGCGTCGTGTGGACGTTCCGCGCGGCAGGGGGCTACGGCGACCCGCCGGTGGTGGGCGATGTCAACGGCGACGGCCAGCCGGAGATCCTGGTGGGATCGTCGGACTCGTACCTCTACTGCCTAGACCGGCGAGGCAACGTCCTGTGGAAGGTCAAGGCGGAGAAGGACTGCAGCTCCGGCCCGGTGCTGGCGGACCTCGACGGCGACGGCACCGCGGAGGTTCTGTTTGGCTCAAACGAGGGCACGCTGCGCTGCGTGTCCGGGGCCGATGGGACTGTGCTATGGACGTTCAAGGTGGTCGGGGTCATCCGCAACTCCATCTGCGCCGCCGACCTCAACGGAGATGGCAAGCTGGAGGTGCTGGTGGGGTGCATGGACGCGGTGCGCTGCTTGAGCTCCTCCGGCAAGCTGCTGTGGGAGTTCGCGCCCAAGGGCACCGAGCTGCGCGCCCACGACCAGACCGCGGTGGTAGGTGATGTCAATGGCGACGGCAAGCCGGAGGTCGTCTTCGGCGGCATGAATGGATACCTGTACTGCGTGGACGCGACCGGGCACGAGCTGTGGCGCCTGGGCGGCGGCATCGGCTCCACCCCGGCCCTGGCCGACGTGGACGGCGACGGCAAGCTCGAGATCCTCTGTGGCAGCGATAACGGAATCGTGTGCCTCGCCACGGGCGCGCCCTACCGTCCCGAGTCCGTTCTATGGGGCCAGACGCGCTTGAATGCCCGCCTCAACGCATCTCTGCTCAACCCGGCCCCGACGCCGCCTGAGCAGGTCGTCACCACGTACAAGGAGGGCCCCAACCAGCCGCCCTACCGCGTCAGCATCGTCGCGCAACCCACCTACCATTCCTACTCTGCGCTGGGTGATGTGGACGTGTACCTCGACAGCGGGCCCGACGCCTCCCTCGACGGCCTGACGCTAGTGATGGAGGTCACCGGGGGCCAGCAGACGGTCTTGTCCTCGCGAAATGCGGTCAGTGGGCGCCGCACCATGGTGGAACACGTGCCCCTCGGGGCGCTGCTGTCGGGCGGGATCGACTCGTCCATCGTCGTGG
>CAZIRH010000314.1:0-5830 GCA_964541065.1 uncultured Solibacteraceae bacterium | reverse complement strand
ACATGTCGATATCGTGGATGAGCAGGTCGAACACGCCGCCGCCGCTCTGCGCGGAGTCGGACTGCCAAGGACCCCAGGCGGGCGCCGCGCACCGCCGGCGGAACAGCGCCGAGCGCACTGCACCCAGCCGGCCGGAGCGCACCAGCTCGGAGAGCCGCTGGTAGCTGGGAATGAAGCGCAGCACCTGGGCCACCATCAGCGTTCGCCCCAGCCGGCGGGCCTCGGCGATCATCTGGTCGCAGGCCTCGCCGGTCAAGGCCATGGGCTTCTCGGTCAGCACGTGCTTGCCGGCGCGCAACGCCGCCAGCGCTACGGGCGAGTGCAGGTGGGTGGGCAGGCAGATGTCCACGGCCTCGATGGCCGGATCCGCCAGCGCCTCCCCGCAACTGCGGTAGCGGGCGATCGAGGAGAAATCCAGCTTCTCGCCCGGCCCCCCGATGTTGCCCTGGATGTCACTCAGGTCGCCGGACAGACGGGCGTCGTTGAAATCCATGACCGCGGTCAGTTCCGCTTCGGGAAGGCCGGCGATGGCCTTCAGATGGGTGCTCCCCATGAAGCCGAGTCCGAACACAGCTATTCTCATAGGCTGTCATCCTATCACTGAGCGTAACAGGGCGAGGCGCGCCCCGCCCCTACCGCACGGTGAAGTCCGGCGCGCGCTTCAGTTTCTCGTAGAGACGCTGCCGGCTCTTCTTGTCGCCTTCCTGGATGGCGCGCGCGGCGGCGGCCACGGCCGCAGCCTTGGCGCGGGGCACCACCACCACGCCGTCGTTGTCGGCCACGATGATGTCGCCGGGCATCACCAGCACGCCGCCCACGTTGACCGGCTGGTTGTAAGACTCGGTGAGGATCCGCCCCGGATCGATGCCGCGCGTGATGCCGCGGTGGTAGACCGGGACGCGCTCGAGGATCACCTCGTCGGTGTCCCGGCAGCCGCCGTCGGTGACGATGCCGCGCATGCCGCGGGTGAGCCATGCCAGGGAGTTGTTCGAGCCGCAGAAGCCCACGTCCTTGGTGCGCGAGGCGTCGATCACCAGCACCGTGTCCGGCCTCAGCCAGTACTCGAAGGCGCTGGGGTTCTTCGTCCGGTACCAGTTGGACTCCCACTTGGCGAACTCCTGGTGGGTGGCGAAATTGGGCGCCCGTTCCTGCGGGGGCATCAGACGCAAGGTGACGGCCACGCCGTAGATGCGGTGGGTGAACGTCTGATCGTCGCGCCACAGCGGGCGGATGGCCGGGTCCATGATGGTCACGTCCTGGAGGCCCACGACATCCAGGCCGTCGATCACGTCGGTGGTGCGCATCTCCTTGAACAACTTGATGACGGCCTCGTTTTCCTCCTGGGAATACTGCTTCAGTTCGAAGTACTGCTTCGAGAAGGGCGGCGCCGGGGCCTGGGCCAAAGCCAGTCCGGCCGCCAGCCACAGCAGGGTCAGCGGTTTCATTGAGAACCTCCTTGAGGGGAACTCTCGGGCCTGTGCGTGCGCGCGTACTCGCACAGTGCGCGCAGGTTGTCTTCGGGGGTGTCGCGAACGACCTCGCAACCTGCCCCCACAATGTAGCGTGGGCCGGCCTGGCGGTGGCACTCGGCGATCGCCGTCCGCACCGATTCGGGCGTCTTGTTGCGCAGGACCTCGACCGGGTCGAGGTTGCCCAGCAGCACCTGGGCGGGGCCCATCGCGCGGCGGGCCTCGTCCAGCGGCGCCATCCAGTCCAGATCGACAATCTCGGCGGCGAGCTGCCCCATCCACGGGAACAGCCGGCGCGTCTTGCCGCAGATGTGCAGGCGCACGCGCCCGCCCGCGGCGCGCAGCCCGTCGATCAGCTTCCGCTCGTAGGGCCAGACGAACTGCTCGTAGATACTGGGGCCGACCAGCGAAGCCGCCGCATCGCCCACGCCGATCAGGTCCGCGCCCGCCGCGATTTGAGCCTTCCCGAAGGCCACTTCCATCCGGACCGCGAACTCGAACAAGTCGCGCACGAAGCCTGCATCGTCGATGAAGTCCAGCATCAGCGTGTTGATGCCGCGCAGATCGGCGCCCATGGCGCAGGGACCTTCCACCCAGCCCTCCACGATCTTCTCGCCGCCGGCGCGTTGCTTGAGCAGCGCCACGCCTTTCACCCGGTCGAGCATCCGCCCGCTGTAAGGATCGGGCAGCTTCAACCGGGCCAGAGCGGACTTGTCCGCCAGCAGCGCCCGGCTCTCGACCAGGGCCGGCGGCTGGTGGTCGAACCACTCCAGGGCGGCGCCCAGGTCCGCCGCCTCGCGCGCCGGGTCCGAGATCGCCGAGACGTGGTCGAAGCCGAACTTCTCCGCCGTGTAGATCTGGGCCTCCGCCAGCACGCGGTGGTCGGTGACGTAGTCCCGGTAGCGCACGCCGCGCTGGCCGGCGGCGAACATCATGGTGATGGGCATGGCGGGAAGCTGGTCCACCGGGCGCCCTGCGAGCAGGGCCAGCACCCGTTCCCGGCTGTTCATCACGACGCTCCCTCGAGCCGTATGATGCGCTCGTCGTAGGCCGCGGCCACCCGCGAGCCCGGCGGGACCACCAGGAAATCCGCATCGTCCCAGGGCCCGTCCAGCAGGCGCTGGATCAGGGACATGTCCCCCGCCACCTTCTCGAACTTCCAGCCCCGCTCGGCCGCCTGCTCGCGCGCCAGCCGCTCGAAGCGGTCGTCCGGCTCGATGCCCATCTCGATGAAGGTGTACTGGCCGTAGTGGCGGGGGCGGGTGTAGTCCCCGATCTGCTCGTAGAGGTACTTGGCGTTATCCTCGCCGTAGCGGGCCACCAGTTCCTCGTAGCTTTGCCCAAGGCCCGTCTTACGGCGGATGGCGGACTGGTCCAGTTGCGCCAGCTCGCCCCCGCGCTCGATCCAGCCAGTGGTCTTGAAGTAGACGCCCGGGTGGCTGTTGAAGTATTCCAGATAGCGCTCCTTACCGCCGAGGAACAGCGTGATGCAGTCGTGGGCGCGGGGAATGACCAGGGGCCGCGCGCGCGCCGCCAGGCCCACCAGACCGTTGCCGCACAGCGCGTAGCCCAACACGACGGCCTCGTAACGGGCGGCGTCCGCCGCGTCCACGGTCGCCTGGAGCCGGGCCACCATGCCGGCGGCGCCGATGTCGTGCAGACCTTTGGGGAGGAACTCGAGGTCGATCTGATTCACCGAGCGGGCCGCCGCGGCGCACATCTCCCGGTAGAAGATCTCGCAGGCGATGAGCTTCAGGCGCACGAAGCGCCTATTGTACCAGCCTGTGGCGAGGGATCAGCACGGCTTGCGCGCCCGCACAAAGGCGCTCATGAACTTGCCGTCCACCTGGGGCGCCATGGCGTCGATGTCGATGCCCGCGTGCTCCAGGAACGCGCGGGCGTCCTCGGCCCGATAGATGCGGGTGGGTTCGAGGTCGATGTCCACGAAGCCCGCCGCGGCCAGCTTCCCCCGGTACTCGGATTCCTCCAGCGCGCCCGCCACGCAGCCGATCCACAGCTCGACGTTGCGGCGTATGACGGCGGGCACCTCGCCGCGCACCACGACGTCGGAGACCGCGAACCGCCCGCCCGGCTTGAGCACGCGGAAGGCCTCGCGCAGCACGCGGTCCTTGTCGCCCGACAGGTTGATCACGCAGTTCGAGATGATCACATCCACGGAGTTGTCCGGCAGCGGGACGTTCTCCATCTCGCCCTTGAGAAACTCGACGTTCTCGACGCCCGCCTGGCGCTGGTTCTCGCGCGCCAGGGCCAGCATCTCGTCCGTCATGTCGAGCCCATAGGCTTTGCCCGTGGGCCCCACCCGCCGCGCCGAGAGCAGCACGTCGATGCCGCCGCCGGAACCCAGGTCCAGCACGGTTTCGCCCGGTTTCAGCCCGGCCAGGGCCGTGGGGTTGCCGCAGCCCAGCGACGCCTTGACCGCCTCTTCGGGGATGCCGGCCACCTCACCAGGCGCATAAAGGTCCGCGGTGACCGGATCCTTCTCGCAAGTGAGCGGCGAGACGCCGCAGCAGGAAACCTCGCCGCTCAGCACGCGCAACGCGGCCTGTCCGTATTTCTGCTTCACTACTTCTTTGATGTCTTGCTCGGGCATTTCTTCCTTCCTTTCGGGATGCGAGTGCAGCACTCGGCGTAGAGGAACCCCACGATCTCCCGCAGGACCTCCGTGTTGGCCGTGTACCAGAGGAACTGCCGCTCCCGCCGCACTCTCACCAGACCCTCGTGCTTGAGCTTCTCCAGGTGATGAGACAGAGTCGAGCCGGGCATGCCCAGCTCGCCCTGGACGTCTCCGACCACCAGGCCCTGGGGGTCGGCCGCCAGCAGCAGACGCACGATGCGCAGCCGCGCCTCGTTGCCCAGGGCGGCGCAGGCCTCGGCCAGGCGGGTCAGGCCGGGATCGGCGGGCGGTAATTCCATGCTTCTACAATACTAGAAATACCGATATACTGTCAAGCCCTCCCGCAGCGCCCGCCCAGGAAGCCTCCTGTCG
This sequence comes from uncultured Solibacteraceae bacterium, assembly GCA_964541065.1. Taxonomy (GTDB): domain Bacteria; phylum Acidobacteriota; class Terriglobia; order Bryobacterales; family Bryobacteraceae; genus VFZS01. The sequence continues at coordinate 1,354 of CAZIRH010000314.1, read as the reverse complement.
CGCTGGCGGCGGGGATCCTGGAGTATACTGGTGCGTCCCAGACCCGGAAGGAGGCGCCGGATGTTTTGCCCCGAGTGCGGAACGCCGTATCAGCGCTACCCCAAACAGTGTCACTGCGGCCACATTTTCGCGGGAGACGCTCCAACCGTCCCGGCGGGCGCCGCGGCCGTCCATCGGCACACCTTCCACGGAGACGGCAACACCCTGTTCGGCTTGATGTTCACGAATCTCCTGCTGACCATCGTGACCCTGGGGATCTATTGGTTTTGGGCCCGGACCAAGATGCGGAAGTATCTGTCCAGCCAGACGGAGTTTCAGGGCGAGCGCTACGCCTATCACGGCACGGCGGAGGAACTGTTCGTGGGCTTCTTACAAGGCGTGGGCCTGGTTTTCCTTTGGCTGCTGCTGTGGAGTCTGTGGGACCTGGTGTGGGGGCTGGCCGGCATCCGTGCGTACCCGGGCCTCGTGTTTCTCCTCATTTCCCTGGTAGCGTCGATCCCGATAGTGGCGGGGGCCTCCTATCGGTACCGACTCAGCCGCACCTCCTACCGCGGCGTCCGCTTTTCCTTTCGGGGGACGCCAGGAGAGTACTTGGGCATCTGCCTGAAGGGCGGCCTGCTCACCGTGCTCACCGTGGGGTTCTACTTCCCGTTCTTCGCCGACAACATTCGCAGGTTCCTGGTCAATCATTCCTGGTACGGCAACACGCGGTTCGAGTATGACGGGAAGGCCTCGGACCTGTACGGCTCCTGGCTGGTGGCGCTCCTGCTCACGCTTCCCACGCTGGGGATCTACTGGTTGTGGTTCCTGGCAAAGGAAGTGCGGTATTCCTTCTCGCACATGAGGTTTGGGAACCTGCGGTATGAGTACACGGCCACGGGCGGCGAGCTGTTTGGGTTGACTCTGACGAACTCCCTGCTAGCCCTGGTCACGCTGGGGTTCGCCATCCCCTGGCTCCTGATCCGGAGCATCAGGTTTGGCTGCGAACATCTGCTCATCCGTGGCGCCGCGGACTGGAACGCCATGGCGCAGGAAGCGAGCGGCGCCTCCCGCACGGCGTAGCGTTTCAGCGCGCCGCCACGTACTCGACGACCCTCCGGATGAACTCCGGCGTGGTCCCGCAGCAACCGCCGAGGAAGGTCGCGCCGGCCTCCAGCAGCGCCGGGACATGGGCGGCGAACTCCTCCGGGGTGGTGCGGTAGACGGTGCGTCCCTCGACCAGCTCGGGCAGGCCGGCGTTGGGCTTGATCCAGATGGGCAAGTGCGTGGCCGCGCGCAGGCGGCGGCAGACCGGCACGTAGGCGGCTATGCCCGTGCCGCAGTTGGCGCCCACGGCATCCGCCCCGGCCGCGGT
>CAZIRH010000313.1:0-5831 GCA_964541065.1 uncultured Solibacteraceae bacterium | reverse complement strand
GTGTTGCTGCGCCGGGACTGGCTGGCGGCAGCGGTCTTCACGCTGATTGGCATGGCGATGAGCCTGGGCAGCGAAATCCCGGCCATCGGCATGCCCATCACCGCAATCTTCTTCCTCCTGGTGCCCCTGGTGCTGCTGCGATTCGGGCTGCTGGCCATGATCGCGGCCATGATGGCCGACAGCTTCCTCTCGTATTCGCCACTGACGCTGGACGCTTCCCGCTGGTGCTTCGGCCATTCCCTCGTCGTCCTGCTGCTAGTTGCCGCCATCGCTGCCTGGGGCTTCCGGACCGCCCTCGCAGGCCGGCCCCTGCTCAAGGACGAAACCTTGGGTGGATGAGTCGGCGTGCCGCCACGCCCCGTGCCGTCCCCGAAATTCACTCGTACCGCAGCGCTTCGATGGGGTTGATCTGTGAGGCCTTCATGGCCGGGTAGATCCCGAAGACCACCCCCACGCCCGCGGAGACGCCGAAGGCCACCGCGATCGAGGCCGTGGTGACGATGGTCCGCCATTCGGCCACTTCGGCGATCAGCCAGGACAGGCCGAACCCGAAGCCGATCCCCAGCACGCCGCCCGCCAGCGAGATGCACACGCTCTCGATCAGGAACTGCCGCAGTATGTCCACGCGGCGGGCGCCGATCGAGCGCCGCACCCCGATCTCGCGCGTCCGCTCCATCACCGTGGCCAGCACGATGTTCATGATACCGATGCCGCCCACCAGCAGGGAAATCGCGGCGATGGCCACCATGACGTAGGTGAAGATGCTCTGGATATGCTGCTGCTGCGCTAGCAGCGCCGCCGGGATGGTCACCGAGAAGTCCTGCGCGTTGTGATGCGTCGAGTTCAGGATGGCCGTCACCACCTTGGCGATCTCGACGCTGTCGGCGCCCGCCTTGAGCCGGATGTCGATGCCGTCCAGCTCGTCCTTCATGAAGCTGCTCTGGTCCCAGAACCGGTACTGGAAGGTGTTGAAGGGAACGTAGATGATGTTGTTGGGGTCCACGCCGCCCGCCCCGTTCTGGCCCCCGCCGGCCACCCGCTCCGCCAGCACCCCGATCACCTCCAGCCAGGTGTCGTTCACCTTGACGAATTTCCCCAGCGCCCGCTCGTAACCCAGCAGATTCACCTTGGCGGTCTCCCCGAGCACACACACGGCCGTGCTGGCCTCATCCAGACGCTCGTCGAAGAAGCGCCCCTCCCCGGCCCGCAGGTTGTGGATCGCCGCGTAGGAAGGCCGCACCCCGTACAGCTCCGGCACGTCTTTGGCGGGCTTCGGCAGCACCTGCGCCGGGTGCAGCATCCGCCGCGGGCTCAGCGTCTCGAGGGCTTCGATGTTGGCCTGGATGATCCGGACGTCCCGCTCGGTCAGGCCCGGCGAAGTGCGCCGTCGCTGCTGCAACTCCTGAAAGCTGGTGGCCGGCCTGGAATCCACCAGGATGTTCCTGACTCCCAGTTGCTCGATGAAGCGCAACGATTCGGCTTGCGCCCCTTCGCCGATGGCCAGCATGCCGATGACCGAGCCCACGCCGAACACGATCCCCAGCGCCGTCAGCAGCGTGCGCGTCTTCTGCGCGCGCAGGTTGCCGAACGCTTGCAGCAGATCGGCCCCCAGCCGCCTGAGCTGCCCCAGGTGCCGCGCGGCTCCGCCCCGGTATGCGTTCTTCCTCGCCATGGTCACGACTTCGGAATGGCTTTCATCACCCCGCTGTCCGAGCCCCGCTTCCGGTCCTGCTCGGTGGGGCTCGCCAGCGCCACCCGTTGCCCCTCTTCCAGCCCGGTCAGCACCACCTGGCTCTCGCTCCTCCGAACGAGCGCCACATCGCGCGGCTGGAAACCCGACTCCCGGTGCAGGTACACGAACGTTCGGCCGTCGCTGGCGAACAGCGCCTGGGACGGCACCCACAGCACGCTAGCCAGCTCCCCGGTCCGGATCTCGATCCGCGCGCTCATCCCCGGGCGCAGCTCCGGCGAGGGGTTCTCCAGTGAGATCTTGCACTCGAAGCGCCGGTCCCACATCGGGCCGGTGGTGCCGCCGATGTTCTTGATCCGGCCCCGGTACTTCCTGCCGGGCAACGCGATCACTTCGATCTCCGCGTCCTGCCCGTCCTTGAGGTGCCCCCGATCGAGCTCTCCGATCCGCGCCACCACCTCCCAGGTGTCCAGGTCCGGGATCTGCGCCACGGGCATGCCGGCTCGCACCGTGTCGCCCACCTGGAGCAGCGGCAGTTGCATGCCAAAGTAGCCGAAGTTGGTCATGGTGTTCTGCTGCACCGCCACGTAACCCCTGGACTTGGCCTTCAAGGTCATGGCCTCGATGTTGCGCTGCGCCACGTCCGCCTTCACTTTGGCCCGGTTGCGCCCCGCCTCCTGGATCTCGATGCCCGCCCGGCTGGTGGCCTGCCGGTTGGCCACGTCCGTCTCGAGTTGGCGCAGCCGGTCCCGCGCCGCCTCCAGCGCCAGCGTGTTCTGGCGCGCCGCGATGGCCGCCACCACCGGGTTCTTCCGCGTCTCCAGCTCCGCCAGCTCGGCTTCCGCTCGCGCGTGCACCAGCGCGTACTGCGCCTCCTCCTCGCGGGCCACGCTCTCCGCCTGCGCCTGGATGATCTGCTGCTCGGCTTCGGCCAGGTCGGCTTCGGCTTCCCGCAGATTGAACTCCTGCTCGGTGGTGTCGAACTGCGCCACCGTCTCCCCCGCCTGCACCAGTTCTCCGGGCTCCCGCAGGTGAGTGATGACCACCTCCCGGCCGCCGGTCATCGGCGCCGCCAGCGTCTCGGAATTACCGCCCTGCAATTCGCCGCGCGACACCACCGCAAAGCGCACGTTGCCGCGCCTCACCTTGGTGGTCGGCACCTTCACCGCCTCGCCCGGCGCGTTCTGCCGGTATACCTCCAGACCGACCCGCCCGGCCAGCGCCGCCGCGAGAAGTCCCGCCGGCACCCCGAAAAGGACCCGCTTCTTCACGACTTCTTCTCCGGTTCCGCGCCCGGTTCGACCAGCGTCACGTGCGCCCCGGGCGCTACGCCCTCGACCGCCACCTCGTCCGGGTTGCGCGCCACCACTCTCACCTCGTAGGGCGCGTACCGGCCCTTATCCGCCACGTACACCACCGGCCGGCCATGCCGCGTGAACAGCGCCTTGGCCGGGATGCTCATGGCCTTGGGCAGCCGTTCCACCACCACGTCCATGCTGCCGTTCATGCCCGGCTGCAACCGCGCGTCCGCCTTCGCCAGTTCCGCGTACCCGCGAAAACTCGAAGTCGGCGGCCACTCCCAGGTCATCTGCGTGAGCGGCGAGATCCGCGCCAGCTTCGCCGGCAGGTTCAGCTCGGGCAGCGAATCGATCCGCACCGCCGCCCCGGTCCCGGCCTGCACCCGCCCGCGGTCCACCTCTTCGATCTTGCCCTCCATCTCCAGCGAGTGCAGGTCCGGGATCTCGGCCACCGCCGCGCCGGGCCAGACCTGGTCGCCCACCTTGAAGGGCTTGGCGTTGATCCACCCTTGCGAGTAGTTGGGCAGGTAAACGATGGTGCCGGAAATGGGCGCCTTGACTTCCATCTTGGCCAGGCGCTCCTTGGTCAGATCCACTTCCGCCTGGGCCTTGTCGCGCACGCGCGCCAGCGAAGCGGTCTTGGCTTTGTCGGAGACCTCGTGCAGCCCCACGGTCGCCTCTTGGGCCCGCAGCTTCTTCTCGGCCAGGGCCAGATCGATGCGGCTCTCCTCGCCCTGGATGGCGCTGACCACTTCCTGCTTGGAAGCCTCCAGCCGCGCCCGCTCCACCTGGTAGCGCGCCATGGCCAGGTCCCGCCGGTCTTCTTCCGCCGTGATCCGCGCCTGCGCCATGGCCTGCTCCAGGGTCGCCTGGGCCTGCTTCAGCTCCGCCTCTTTCTCCAGAAGCTGCCGCTTGGCGCTGCTGGGATCGAAGCGGATGACCACCTCGCCCTCCTGGACCTGGGAACTGGCCGGAGCCAGCCACACGACGCGGAGCTCCGGGACGTTGGTGGGCGCGGGCACCTGCGCCGAGCGGCGCGCCTTCAGCTCGCCCCGGCAGCGCACCACCACCAGGAATTCCCCGCTGCGCACCGGCGCCGTCGGCAGCTTCCCCGCCGCCTGCACGCGGCCCAAGCGGTGCACACCCACACCCGCCGCACCCGCCATGATCAGCAGCAGCGCCGCCGCCGCACTGCCCTTCGGTCGGATCTTCATCGCCGCGCTCCTCTCTTCTGCTGCCTACTCCGCACCCAGCACGATCACGGCCGCCGAAAGATCCGGCAGCACCCGCGGGTCGCTCTTCTCCAGCCGGAACCGCGCCGCGAACTTCTTGATCGGCAGCCCCAGCGCCGACGCCGCCACCGGAGACGCCGCCACCAGCCGCGCTTCGAAGACCAGATCCGGATAGGCGTCCAGACGCACCAGCGCCTTCGCCCCGGCTGTCAGCACGGCGCCGTCCGGCTCGCCCACCATGGTGTGGACCTCCATTTCCCTCGGATCGAAGATCCGCAGCAACGGCTGGCCAGGGTACATCTGGTCCCCCTCTTGCGGCGGCCCCATCGACCCGTTTCGCCAGGAGTTCTCCAGAGCCACTACTCCTTCATGCGGAGCCTTCACCACCAGCCTCTCGACGTTCCGCTCGGTCCGCTCCAGGATCACTTTCTGCCGCTGCTGCTTCAGTTCGAAGACCCGCAGGGCCGCGGTGTCGGCGGTCTCCCTGGCCTGGTGCGATTTCTTGAGGCTCTCCACGTGCCCCCTGGCGTCGGCGAGCCTCGCCTCGTTCTTGAGCCGCTCGATCTCTCCCAAGACCGGGCCCTTCCGCCTTTGCAGTTCCGCTTTGGCCAGGTCGGCGAGCGCCTGCTGCATGTCCGCGGCCCGCCTCTCCGCGTTGGCCCGGTTCTCCGCCCTCTTCTGCGCAACCTGGTGGCCGAAATCCTCGTACCTGGCCTGGGCTTCCAGCGCGCTGTCCAACTGCTGCGTCTTGTCGAACTCGGCCAGAATGTCGCCCTGGCCGACGCGGGCGCCGCTGGGAGCCAGGCGGACCAGAGTCAGACGTCCGCTTTGCCCTGTGATCTGCGGAGTCAGGATCACGAGCTGCTTGAGCGCCCGGGTGGTCCCCGTGGCCCGCAACTGGCGCCGCACCGTCCCGGCTGCCGCCGGCCGGCTCAGCGCCAGCACGATGCCGAGCACCAGTAGACCCTTCACTCTCATATGGACTTAGACGGGCCGCCACACGGAATGTTCCACTCTCCCCCTCCAGCTCGCACGCAGGGCCAGTCCGCTATAGTGAAAACATGTTTTTCCGCAGGCCGCGGCCCCGCCCTCCCGCGTGGGAAGAGCGCCTTCAGCGGCTGCGCGAAGCAGGTTTCGAGGTTCCGAGCAGCGCCGAGGGCCGCGTTTCGGTGAGGCGCGGCCCTTGCGTCGCCGTCATCGAACCAGCTTCAGGCGCCGCGCCGCGCATCTTGATGACGGGCCGGTTCTCAGGCGCCGAGGTGGCGCGCCTGGTGGACGGCGGTTTCCAGAAGTTCTGGCGCACCCCCGCTGGGAAACAGGCACCCGCGCTGGCTGAGCACTTGAGCGAGCTGCACAGCTTCCTGGAGGATCTCCGCGAAGCTCTAGGCCAGGTGAGCTACTACCACACCTCGCTCGGCACCACCAACGACCTGCACCTCTACGACCGCGTGTCGCCGCCCAGCGCTTCAAACAGCCGCTGAGCCGCTCGCCCCTCCGCCTGCTGGCCTTGCTTTTCCAGCACGATCCCGCGCAAGCGAAACAGCCGTGGAAAACTCAGACAGTAGAACGGCTGGTCCGCCGCCGGCTGGGGCGGCGGATAGATCCCCAGCA
>CAZIRH010000312.1:0-5868 GCA_964541065.1 uncultured Solibacteraceae bacterium | reverse complement strand
GAGGCCCGCGCGGATGAGATCGAACAGGAGGTTCTGTCCCGCTCCGAGGCGCTGGCGCCGGCGCGGCGCGAGTTTGGCTCCACCCTGCGCGCCGGCGAGGAGACGCGCTCCGCCTGGCAGTTCCGCTGGCTGGAGGACCTTGGCGGCGACCTGCGCTACGCCGCGCGAACGTTCCGCCGCAACCCCGCGTTCGCGCTGACCGCGATTTGCTGCTTGGCCCTGGGAATCGGCGCCAACACCACCATGTTCAGCCTCGCCATGGAAGTGCTTTTCAGCGAGCCCTCCTGCCGCGAGCCGCACTCGCTGGTGCAGATCCGTGTTGGCGGGAGGATCTTCTGTCCCTTGCCCCAGTACCGTTTCCTCCGCGATGCGCACGTTTTCGCCGGACTCGCCGGGATGAACATCGGGACGGTGGCCAATTGGCGCAGTGCGGACGGTTCATACCGGCTGGCCGGAACCCATGTGACCAGCAACTTTTTCGAGGTGACGGGCGTTCCGGTCGCGATCGGCCGGCCCATCCAAACCGGGGAGTCCCACGTGGCGGTCGTCACCCACGGATTCTGGACCCGGCGCCTGGGCGGCGATTCGAATGTCCTCGGCCGCAATCTGGTGCTGGATGGCCGGCCGCACACCATTGTCGGAGTATTGCCGCGCGATCACCGCAACCTGGTTGGGTTCGGTTATACCCCGGACCTGTACCTGGTCAGAGACATCGGGGAATACTCCGCGGCCATGGATTTTTTGCTGTATGCCCGGCTGTCACCGGGGATGGGACGCCCGGCGGCATCCTCCCGCCTGGAGGCCGTGGGTCGCGAACTGGATCGCGTGTATCCGAACAGCAATCACCGGTGGGCCCAAGACAACCACGTTTCCGCGGTCGGCGGCATGGAGCGCCTGCGGACGTATGGCGAATTCACTGCCGGGATACCGGTGGCTGCGTTCTTCGGCCTGCTGATGGGCGTGACGGGTGTGGTGCTGCTGATTGCCTGTGCGAACGTCTCCAGCCTGTTGCTGGCGCGCGCTTTCAGCCGCTCCCAGGAGCTCGCCATCCGGATGTCGCTCGGCGGCAGCCGCGGCCGCATCGTCCGCCAGCTTCTGGCGGAAAGCCTGCTGTTGGCCGTGAGTGGAACCGCCGCCGGCCTGCTGATCAACGTTTGCCTCACCAGGCTGCTCAGCGGCGTCCGCATGCCGGTGTGGCTTCCGGTCGAGTTCCTGATCCAGCCGGACAGGCGGCTGCTGGCCTATTCCATCGGAATCGCTCTCGTGGCGACGCTGGCCTCGGGGCTCGCGCCGGCGATCAGAAGCACGCGGGCCGGAATCGGCGGCGTACTTAAGCAGCATGAGCGGCAGGTGGGACCCAGGCGCCTGACCCTGCGGAGCGCGCTGGTGATCGGCCAACTGGCCGTCTCGATCGTGCTGCTCAGCGGCGGCTTTCTTTTCCTGCGTAATCTGCTGCGCGCCGCGTCGCTGGATCCCGGATTCGACGCGACTCACACGGTCTGGGCGACCTTCAACGCGCTGCCGGGCTCCTACACACCTGAGCGATTCGGCTCGCTGACCCAGGTGGCGATCGAGCGGCTGCAGGCGCTGCCCGGCGTCGAGTCCACGTCGCTGGCGCGCGCGACGCCGGTGAGTATGCCCTTCCGGATGGGCGGGGAGATTCACCCGGAAACGAGCGACCGTCCCGTCCGAGCGCAGTACAACTTCAACGCCGTCGGGCCGGACTACTTCCGGACCTTGCGGATTCCGATCCTTCAGGGCCGCGCCTTCCTCGACTCGGACCGGTCGGGGGCGCCGGCCGTTGTGATCTTGAATGAGAACCTGGCGCGGCTGCTGTTCGGGACGATCAGTCCGGTCGGCCGCATGATTCGGCTTCCCGGCCAGCCCGATGCCAGGGTCGTCGGGGTGGCCCGCAACAGCAAGTACACCATGCTGGCCGAGGAGAACCCCAGGGCGCTCTACAGGCCCTGGGCTCAGTACATCCAGGGTGGCGGATTCGCGCACTTCCTGGTTCGAGCGCGCATGTCGGCGGAAGGCGTGGTGCGCGACGTGGACCGGACGCTGCGCGATCTCGATCCCACCGCAGCGGTAGAGACCAGGACGATGCGCGACGCCGCGCAGTTCATGCTGTTGCCGAGCCGTGTCGGGGCGGGGGTGCTGGGAGGGATGGCGGCGCTCGGACTGGCGCTGGCGTCGGTCGGGCTTTACGGCGTCTTGCTTTACACAGTCAGCCGCCGCATTCGGGAGATCGGCGTTCGTGTGGCCCTCGGTGCCACTCCCGCGAGCATTCTGAGTATGGTCGTCGGAGAAAGCGCCCGGCTGGCGGCCGCCGGCGCGGCCATTGGCCTGGCGCTGTCGGTGTTCGCCGTCCGACCGCTCGCCGCGTTCTTGCTTCCAGGGGTCCGTCCGGCTGACCCGGTGAACTTCGTGGTCGCAGCTTGCGGGCTCGCGCTCGTGGCGGCGCTGGCAACGGTCTCGCCCACCATCCGAGCGTTGCGCGTCGATCCAGCCCTGGCCCTGCGGTACGAATAGGGCCGGAAACCGCGCCCTGCCGGAGTATGGGGTAGGCTACACTGGGGGTTCATGGACCCTGACACCGGCGGTCAGCCCGGCGCCGCTGCCCAGCCGGCGCCCGCGGAGGGAGCCTGGCAGCGGGTGCAGTTGGCACGGCATCCCAAGCGACCCCACTCGCTGGACTACATCCAGCGGCTGTTCACCGATTTCAGCGAGATCCACGGGGACCGGCGCTTCGGCGACGACCCGGCGGTGGTCTGCGGCACGGGGTTCTTCGAGGGCGCCCCCATCATGATCGTGGCCCAGCAGAAGGGCCGGGATACCAAGCAGAAGCTGTTCCGGAATTTCGGGATGCCCAAGCCCGAGGGCTACCGCAAGGCTATGCGGGTCATGGAGTTGGCCGCCAAGTTCTCCCGGCCGACCCTGGCGCTGCTGGACACCCCGGGGGCCTACCCGGGCATCGACGCCGAGGAGCGCGGGCAGGCCGAAGCCATCGCATACAATCTGCGGGAGATGGCGCGGCTCGGTGCGCCGCTGATCGTGATCTGCATAGGCGAGGGCGGCAGCGGGGGCGCGCTCGCGCTGGGGGTGGGCAACCGGGTGTACATGCTCGAGAACGCCATCTACAGCGTGATTTCGCCGGAAAGCTGCGCGGCCATCATCTACCGGGATTCCACCAAGGGTCCCTTGGCGGCGGAAGCGCTGAAGCTGACGGCCCAGGACCTGCTGCGGCTGGAGCTGATCGACGGGATCATCCCGGAGCCGCCCGAGGGCGCGCACACCGACTGGGACCAAGCCGCGGCCCTGGTCCGGCAAACCCTGCGCGAAGCCCTGGGGGAGCTTGGCGGCCTCTCCGTCCAAGAGCTGATCGAGCAGCGGTACCAGAGGTTCCGGCAGATGGGTAGCTTCTTCACGGAAGAGGGGGCCTGAGTGGCGGGGAGCCGGAAGGGCCGGGCTGAGAGCCCGGCGCGGCCTGAGAGGCCGCCCCACCGCGTGCTAGGATCGAAATTGGTGAACTTTTTCCGGGCCGAGGTCGTCTCAGGTCTAGAGGAGTTTCGCGTGTGAAGCGCAAATGGAAGATTTGGCTGATCGTCCTCGGGGTGGTTGTCATCGGCATCGTGACGCTGAGCGCCGTCCAGAAGAGCCGCGCCGGGATCACGGTGGTACAGACGGGCCGGGTGTCGCGGCAGGACCTGGCCTCGATCGTGACGGCTTCCGGTGAGATCAAGCCCCGTAACTACATCAACATCGGGACCAACGCCATGGTCCCCTCGCGGCTGACCGAGATCGTGGTCAAGGAAGGCCAGCGGGTCAGGAAGGGGCAACTTCTGGCCCGGCTGGAGTCGGTGCAGCCAGAAGCTGAGGTAGCGGCGCAGGGGGCGGCGGTAAGTTCCTCCGAGTCGGATTCGGCGGCCGCCGAATCCGGCTTGAAGGCAGCGGACGAGAACCTGACGACGGCACAAGCCACGGTGGACCGGACCCGAGCGGAACTGGAGCAGGCCAAGTTGAACTACGGCCGCGCCGAGCAGTTGTTCAAGGACAAGCTGATCTCGCGGCAGGACTTCGACCAGCGCCGGATCGAGTACGATGCCCGGCAAGCGGGCTTGAGGGAGGCGGAGGCGCGCTACCAGCAAATCAGGGCCCAGCGGTCGCAGATGGCCTCCCAACTGGCTGCCGCGCAGAAGCGCATAACGCTGTCCCAGGCCAACCTGAGGCGCGCCGCGGACGTGTTGCAGAGAACGTTTGCGCTGGCGCCGCTGGACGGCGTGGTCACCAACCTGCCCGTGCGGGTGGGCGAAACCGTGGTGCCGGGCCTCCAGAACTCCTCGGCCAGCCTGATCATGACCATTGCGGACATGTCGCTGATCACCGCGGAGGTCAAGGTGGATGAGACCGACATCGTGAACGTGAAGCTGGACCAATCGGCGGACGTCACCATCGACGCCATTCCCAACCGCACGTTCAAGGGCCGGGTGATCGAGATCGGCAACACGGCCATCCTGCGCTCGACTGGACTGGCGGCCTCGCAGAGCGCGATTTCCAGCCAGGAGGCCAAGGATTTCAAGGTCGTCATCGCGCTGGATAACCCCCCGGAGGAGATCCGGCCTGGTCTGTCGTGCACGGCCAAGGTGACCACCGCCACCCGCAAGGCTGCACTGACCATCCCTATCCAGGCGCTGACCGTGCGGCAGAAGGGCGATCTGGAGCCGCCGCGGAAGGACGGGGTCCAGGCCGCCAGCAAGCCCGACCCGGCGGCGGAGAAGGCCCGAAAGGAGGAGATCCAGGGGGCTTTCACGGTGGCCGGCAACAAGGCGGCTTTCCGGAAGGTGGAGACGGGAATCACCGGGGCCACCGACATCGAAGTGTTGAACGGCCTTAAGGACAACGAAGAGATCATCACCGGCAGCTACAGGGTGATCCGCACGATCCGCAACGAGGCCCGGATCAAGGTGGACAACAAGCCAGCGGCCGCCAAGACCGAGTGACGGTTGAGGGCCGGAGCGGTAACGAAACGCCCCAGATTGTGCGCCTCACTAGAGAAGGACTATGCCACAAGCAGCGGTAGAAGAACGGGTTGCACGCGGCGAGCAACTGAAGCGTGATGGGGTCATTATCCGCACTTATGACCTGTGGAAAACCTACCTCATGGGAGATCAGGAGATCCATGCGGTCTCCGGCGTGGATGTCGAGATCATGAAGGGCGAGTATGTGGCCATCATGGGGCCCTCGGGCTCGGGCAAGTCCACGCTGATGAACCTGATCGGGTGCCTGGATACGCCTTCCAGCGGTCTGTACTACATCAACGGGCGGCTGGTCAGCGACATGAATGACGACGAGCTGGCGCGCATCCGCAACAAGGAGATCGGGTTCGTCTTCCAGACCTTCAACCTGCTGCCCCGGGCCAGCGCGCTGCACAATGTCGAGCTGCCCCTGATCTATGCCGGGCTGGCGGCCGACGTGCGGATGGAACGGGCCAAGGGTGCCATGCGGCAGGTGGACCTGGAAGACCGCATGCACCACAAGCCCAACGAGCTTTCGGGCGGCCAGCGGCAGCGCGTGGCCATCGCCCGGGCGCTGGTGAACAACCCCTCCATTCTGCTGGCCGACGAGCCCACCGGCAACCTGGACACCGCCACCGGCAACGAGATCATGGGGGTGTTCGAGCGGCTGTACCAGACCGGCAACACCATCGTGCTGGTGACCCACGAGCACGACATCGCCATGCACGCCCACCGCGTCATCCACCTGCGCGACGGCAAAGTCGAGCGCGACGAGCGGATCAAGTAGGGGGGCAAGCGGCAATACTGTTTACTTAAGTATTCTGACCGCTTTCTCCGGATTGATCGGCGGCAA
>CAZIRH010000311.1:0-5913 GCA_964541065.1 uncultured Solibacteraceae bacterium | reverse complement strand
TTGTCCACCACGTTGAGCAGCGGCTCGCCGGCGGCGAACCGGCGGAGGTTCTCCTTGTAAAGCGCGAGGTAGCGCGCGTGCTCGCCATCCGATCTGCCGGCGATGTGCGGCGTGATGACGACGTTCTCTAACTTCCAGAGCGGGTGACCCTTGGGCAGCGGCTCCGGGTCAGTGACGTCCAGGCCGGTGCCCGCCAGGCGCTTGCTGTCCAGGGCGCTCGCCAGCGCTGCGGCATCGTACAGCTTGCCGCGCGAGACCACGATGAAGTAAGAGTTCTTCTTCATCAGCCCGAACTGGCTGGCGCCGAACATCTTCTCGGTCTGGGCTGTGGAAGGCGCCGAGACGAAGACCACGTCCGCTTCCGGCAGGACCGCGTCCAGGCGGTCGGGCGGAACCGATTTCTGGAGACAAGGCACATACGGCATGTCGCGCGGATCCACGCCGATCACGCGCATGCCGAAGGCGTGCGCCCGCAGCGCGATCTGGGTGCCGATGCCGCCCACGCCGACCACCACCGCGGTCTTGCCATACAACTCGATGGGCCGGTAGTCGCGCGTGGCCCAGCTCTCCTCGGTGCGGCGCGGAATGCTCCGGTGCAGCTCGCGCGTCAGCGCCAGCAGCAGCGCGAAAGCGTGGTCAGCGATCTCCGGCCCTTGCACGATCTTGCAGTTGGTCAGAACGATGTCGCTGTTCTTCAGCTCCGGCGTCAGAAACCGCTCGACGCCCGCCGAGCCGACCTGCGCCCACTTCAGCTTCTTCGCAGCCCGGATGATCTCGGGGGTGATCGTGCCGATGACGCCGTCGGCGTCCACCACCTCCGCCATTATGCGCTCCTTGTCGTACGGAACGAGGTTGATGGCGGGCGCGGCCGCTCGCAACTCGGCCACTTCCACCGGCCCGAACGGAGCATACGCCGTGCCGGGGCCCGTGATCACGACCTTCTTGGTCTGCGCCGGCGCCAGCAGGGCGGTCCCCAGCAGCGCCAGTGCCACGTGAATCGTTCTCTTCATTTCGGCTCTCCGTGTAGTAGCAGTCGTCAGTACACCGGCCGGGCCTTGGGCTCGCCAGCCGTCTTCCCCGCCGCTTCCAGGAACGGGCGCGCGCCCGCGCTCATCATGGCCAGCTCGCTGGAGGCCTGGAAGAACTGAAATCCCTCCTTGACGTAGCCGGCGATGTCCGCAGCCCCCGCCAGGCGCCCCACGGGGACGTTGCGGCGCTTGCCGGCGGCGAGCACCTTCGCGATGGCTTCCTTCACCTCGGGTGTTTGCCGGCCCCGGGAACCGTACGAGTACGACAGGTCGCTCGGCCCGATGAACACCACGTCAATGCCGGGCACGGCGACGATCTCGTCGATCCGCTCCACAGCCTGCTTCTGCTCGATGATGATGACGACCATCGCGTTCCGGTCGGCGAAATCGGTGTAGCCGCCCGGCGCGGGCCACCGGAGGCTCGCCAGCCCCGGGCCCGAGCCGCGCAGCCCGAGCGGAGGGTACTTGCAGGCCGCCACCGCCTGCCGCGCTAGTTCGGGGCTGGAAACGAACGGGAAGATCACGCCCAGCGCGCCGGCGTCCAGCGCCCGCTTGGCCGTCCAAAGTTCGTTGACCGGAACCCGGATGAAGGGCACGGTCGCCGTCCCGTTGGTCGCCAGGATCATGTTGCGGGCCGTCTCCAGCGTGATCTGGCTGTGTTCCATCTCGATCCACAGGAAGTCGAAGCCCAGCCGGGCGGCCTGCAAGGCCACGTCGGGGCTGGGAATTGTCACGGTGATCCCGATCACCGGCTTGCCTTCCCGCAGCGTCTTCTTGACCGGGTTCTCCCATTCGGTCTGGGCGCGCAGCGCCGCCGCGCTCAGAAAGGCAGTTGCGAAAAACAGTGTGTGCCTCATGATCCTCTCTCCTGTATCTTACGTCGCGCGGCTCAGCCCCAGCGGCCCTACCTCACCGCCACATCCCAGACCTTGGCCCGCCGCGACTTGCCTTCCGGCCCTTCCACCCAGAGTGTGACGACGAACCTGCCGGGCTTCTGATAAGCGTGGATGGGGTGCCGTTCGGTCGAGGTCGTGCCGTCGCCAAAGTCCCATCTCCACGAAGTGATCTGGCCTTCGGATAGATCCTGAAACGCGACCAGCCGCCGCCCCATATCCACCACCTTGAAGGACCACTGCGCCTCGAGCTTCTTGCGGAACCGGGGTTCCAGCGGCATCAGCCGGAACGCCACCAGCTCGGAGGCGTTCCCGTACATGGTGTGCTTGCGCGACAGATTCCAGAACCCGTCCTGGCCCTGAGCGTTGACGTCGTCGTAGTCCAGGACCGCCCAACAAAGGCCGATGAGCTTGTTCTCCCACAACTGCGACTCGATGGAGTGTCGCGGACCCTCGCACCCGGCGTAGTCGAACGGCGTGATCCAGAATTCCAGCACCAGCTTGCCGGGCTCGCCCGGCTTGAAGTTGTAAGCGTAGGCGGCGTTGGCATAGGGAAGCTCCTTGATCCAGGGCTGGCAGCCCCAGGCCAGCGTCCAGTCCTTGCCTTCCGCCGGCGTGAAGATGTGATAGTTCTGCGCGTGCACGCCGTGCATCGAGAAGTAAGCGTCCCACTGGCTCAATTCCTTGTTGGGATGCATGCTGTCGATCAGCGGCCCGCCCGAGGCGTCCCCGTCCACCACCACTTCGAAGGTGTCGTTGTGCAAATCGGGCCGGGAGAAATCCCAGTAGTTGTCATAAGCTTCGTAGAGGAAATACAGCCGGTTGAGCCCCTTCACCCAGCCCACCCGCACGCGCACGTCCAGCGTCTTCTTGTCGGGCTGGGCGTGCTTGCCGGTGTCATCCACGAGCTGGTCGGTGCCGATCACGTATTCCTCGGGCACGATGGCCCAGTCCTCGGCGTTGCCGTCGATGCGCGGGATCATGTGGGCCGGAAACTGAAAGATCTTGAAGGTGACTCCCGGCCTCTCCAGAGCCACGGCCTGGCAGCAGACGATGGTCGCCAGCACCACGAACGGCAGTCGGCACGCAGTCATGCGGTCCTCCTCGGTGTATACTACCAGCTACCGAGGACCGCAAAAGGGGCGGCCCCGGCGGAACTGCCGTAGAAAGGAAGGAATCATGAAAGTCCTGCTGTTCTCGATCCTGGCATTCGCCGTCGTTCGCGCCTTGCCGGCCGCCGACGTCCTCAACATCCACGTGGTCGATACCGAAGGCGGCAAGGCGGTGATTGTCCTCACGCCCGCCGGGGAGGCGATGCTCATCGACGCCGGATACCCGAGGCCGGACAACCGGGACACCGACCGGATCGTGGCCGCGGCCCAGGCCGCCGGAATCAAGCAGTTCGACTACATCGTGGCCACGCACTACGACGCCGACCACTCCGGCAACGTCCCGCAGGTGGACGCGCGGATCCCGGGGCGTATCTTTGTGGACCACGGCCCGCTCATGCCCGAGTGCAAGGCAGACGCCTTCTTCAAGCCCTATGTGAACGCCATCGGCAGCCGCAAACGCCTCTCGGTCAAGCCGGGCGACGTGATTCCGATGAAGGGCCTGCGCATCACGGTCGTCACTTCCGGCGGCGAGGTGCTCTCCAAACCGCTCCGCGGCGCCGGCCGGCCCAACCCGCTCTGCGCCGCCGCCCAGCCGGAACCGACCGACATCTACGACAACGCCGGCTCCGTCGGCCTGCTGTTCGAGTTCGGCAAGTTCCGCATGCTCGACCTCGCGGACCTGCTCCAGCACGTCGAGTACAGGCTCATGTGCCCGAACAACCCCGTCGGCACGGTTGACCTGTTCATGGTGAGCCATCACGGCTTCAAGGTCTCCAACTCCCAGCTCCTCATCCATGCCTTGCGCACGAAAGTCGCCATCATGAACAACGGACCCCGCAAAGGCGGCGAGCCTGTGGTCTTCGACATTGTCAAGAGCTCTCCCGGCTTCCAGGACCTCTGGCAGTTGCACTACTCCCCCCCCGCCAAAGACAGGAATGCCCCCGAGGACTTCATCGCCAACCCGCAAGAGAAGTGCGAGGCGAAGGCTATCCACCTCGTCGCGCAGCGCGACGGCACGTTCACGGTGACGAATACGCGGAACAATTACTCGAAGACTTACAAGCCGTAAGGCCGCCAGGCTGACGCTACCTGCCCTCGGGTCCCATGCCCGCGATCGGCGGGCTGGGAGGCACCTTAAATGGAATTCGGTAGGTGAGCCGTTCTACACGTAAGTCAATCCAGCCACCAGTTCTTCAGCGCCTCCTTCAAGTGGGCAGGGTCGTGCCGCAGGCTCAGGAAATGTTGAGCCAGTTCGCCCGAGATGACGACGTATGTCAGATCACCGAGAAGCACAACAGCGACGAGTAATGGCAACCGCTGGTACCATCCAGTAGGTCTTCAATCCCAAGTTGCACCCAGCAGC
The DNA here is from genome assembly GCA_964541065.1 of uncultured Solibacteraceae bacterium. Taxonomy (GTDB): domain Bacteria; phylum Acidobacteriota; class Terriglobia; order Bryobacterales; family Bryobacteraceae; genus VFZS01. The sequence continues at coordinate 1,517 of CAZIRH010000311.1, read as the reverse complement.
CCGTGGAAAAAGTCCGCGGGCAAGCTGAAGCATGCCCCACGCGGGCCCTATGCCGTTGATTTGGCTAGTGGGACATGCTTTGGCTTGTCACCCTCGAATCGGCACGGGGACTTTTTCCGCGGGCTGCCAGACCGAGCTACTGCTTGACGGACAAAACCACACCGTCCGGAGATGAAGCCCCGCCCACGGTGACCTTCAGCGGATAGTCGCCATCGGGGAGGGAGGAGGGCACTTGAATGGCAACCTGGTAGAGGCCGGCCCAGCCGGGCGAAAGCGCGCATCCGAATACGAGCGGATCGGCTGGACCCAGCTTTACGGTTACCGGCGCACAGTTGTATTGAATGCCGGCTGGAACCAGAACGCCCGGCTCCACGACCGGGTTGGTTCGGCCGAAGCCAGTGCCCCACAGAATCAGCACATCGCCGGGCTTCGCGGCTACGGTAGCGGCGCCTGGGAACGTGCCGTCTCTTACCGCGAAACTGCCGTCCGGGCGCGTGGCGACCACCTGGCTTCCGGGCCAAATGAAGAATGCCGGCGAATGCAGCAGCACACTTGAAGCTACGGGCGCACTGGCGCCGGCCGGGGTCGTTACCGTCACACTGGTGGGGCCGGGATCGAGATCCGGCGCGATCACATTAACTTGCGCCGGGCTGATGTAGTGGACCAACGCCTGCTTATTCCCAATGCGGACGCCGACGCCACCTAGTGAAGTCGGCAGTCTTCCGTTGACGATGGCGTCATCCCACGTCTTACTCGCAACAGGGGAAAGGTTAGCGCCCTTGATAGCCACCCAGGAACCTGCTACGATTCCGGGCTGCCAGCCGGCGGCGTTGACGATTCCTCCTTCGTTGACACGCGGGGTGAGGGTGTGGGTCGGGTCCGATTCTTCCATGGATACGTCGTCGAGCCACACGATCGCGGCTCCGATGTTAGCGAAGTTGAAAGCCGCGGCAACGGGCTCTGCGGCTGTGGCGCGGAAGGAATACGCGAATGCCTGCGTGACCGTGGTCAGGCCAGTTGTACGATACAAGTAGATTCTGTAAGGGGCAGCTACACCCCCGACGGCAAGGTCCAAGCTCACCGGCGCGCTCGCGCGGGCTTTGAATCGGAAGGTGTAGCTCAGCCCTTCGGTCATGTCGAAGGACTGCCAGAGTTGAAGGTGCCACACTGTGCCCGTACTTTTGGAAACGGACAGGCGCGCCGACGCGGCGCCAGCGATAGGATTGGCGGAATCGGTCACGACGCTGCCCGCGGCTCCCACGTCGCCAACTTCAAAACGCCACTCGGTCAAGCCGTCCTCAAAGCCGCCATTCGCCAGCCGCTCAATCTTGTCCAGCGTGACCACTATGGGGCCGGCGGGCGGGCTGGTGTTGCCGGCGCGGTCGATGGCGGAAACGGCATACGCGCTTGTGCCCAGCACGGCGGTCCGGTCCAGGAAGGGCGGCGCCAGGGTGAAATTCACCAGCGTGTTGTTTCGGTAGATCAGGTAACGGGCTATGCCGGAGGGATCCGTCACG
>CAZIRH010000310.1:0-5918 GCA_964541065.1 uncultured Solibacteraceae bacterium | reverse complement strand
ACGCAGGCATTGTTGGCCGCCAGATCAGCGTCAACCGCGAGGCCCACACGGTGGTGGGGATCATGCCTGCCGGCTACCAGAGCCCCCGCATCTGGATGACGGACTCCAGCGCCGAGCTGTGGGTGCCGGCGAGGCTCTCGAGGGCCGACAGTGAGCGCGACAGTCACTGGCTGGCGGCGCTGGGCCGGCTCAAGCGCGGCGTCTCCATGCAGGCGGCCGAAGAGGACATCAGAGCGATCGCCGCCGCACTGGCGAGGCAGTACCCGAATTCGAGTGCGCGAGTTACAACCTGGATGCTGCCGCTCCAGGAGCTAATGAACGCGGACGTGCGGAGACCGGTATGGTTCCTGCTGGCCGCCGTCGGGGTGCTGCTGCTGATCGCGTGCGCCAACGTGGCGAGCATCCAGTTCGCCCGGAGCAGTGCGCGAGTGTCAGAAGTGGCCATTCGGGCGTCTCTGGGAGCGGGCCGGGCGCAGGTGATCCGGCAGTTCCTGACCGAGAACCTGCTGCTGGCGGGCACCGGCGGTGTGGCGGGCGTCTGGCTGGCGGTGCTGGGGGTGGCCGCCTTGCGGGGCATGCTGCCGGCGACTATCGAGCGCGCTGCGGCGATCCGGGTGGACGGCTGGGTCCTGCTGTTTTCGACCGCCATCACGGTGGCGGCGGGCCTCTTCTCAGGACTTGCGCCCGCGCTCTCGGCCTCGCGCCTGGACATCAACGGCGCGCTCCGCGAGGGGCAGGGCACGCTCACGGCGGGACGCCGCAGGGCGCGATTTCAGAACGCGCTCGTCATCGGGCAGTTTGCGCTGGCGCTGATGCTGGCCAACAGCGCCGCGTTGATGCTGAGGAGCTATTTGAATGTGGTGGGGACCAGCGTGGGCTTCGATACCGAGCGAACGCTGACCGCCAGCCTTACGCTGGAGGGTTCGACCTGCCAACGCAACGTCCCGGCGCAGGCGGCTTTCTGGAACCGGTTGCTGGAGCGGATGCGGGCCATCCCGGGCGTGCGCGAGGCCGGCGTGACGACGAAGCTGCCGCTGATTGGGGGCAACAACGGCAGCTATCTGGTGGAGGGTGAGAAGTATGACGCCAAGGCCCCTCGCCCGTTGGTCGAGCGATCCTGGATTACGCCGGAGTACTTCGGGGCCATGGGTGTTCCGCTGCGGGCCGGCCGCCTGTTCACACGGGCCAGCGCGCCCGAGAGCCGATGCGAGATCGTGGTGAACCGGGCCTTCGCCCGGCGGTACTGGCCTGACGGCAGCGCGCTGGGGAAGCACGTCTTCCCCAACACTGCGGCGCGCGACTGGGTGGGCGTCATCGTAGGCGTGGTCGAGGACGTGCCGCAATGGGCTCTGGAGATCCGGCCACTCCCAGAGGTCTATCTGCCGTTTGAGCTAACCTCCCGCAGCACCAGGCACCTGATCATCCGCGCCGCGGTCCCTCCACTGACGCTGGCGCGCGCCGTGCGCGAAGCCGTGGCGTCGATCGACGCCGACCAGCCCGTTTCCGGCACCCGCACGATGGAGGCGGTATTCGACGGCGCCGCCGCGCGGCGGCGTTTCAACACCGTGCTGACCCAGTGCTTCACGCTGCTGGCGCTGGTCATGGTGATCGCGGGGATCTACGGCGTCATCTCCTGCTACGTCACCCAGCACGCCCGCGAGGTCGGTATCCGGATCGCCCTCGGAGCCGACCGCCTGCGCGTCCTGAAGATGATAGTCGGGCGTGGGGTCGGGATCTCGGCGCTGGGGATTCCGATCGGCGTGGGCGGCTTTCTGGTCCTTTCGGGGCTGGTGGAGAGCATGCTGTATGGGGTCAGCCCGACCAGCCCCGTTTCCATCGTGGGCGCGGCTGTCCTGCTGTTGCTGATCGCCCTGTTGGGGTCGGCTCTGCCGGCTCTGCGGGCGGCGAGTGTCGATCCCGCGCGGGTCCTCAGGGACGGGTAGTGCCGGGGGTGAGACACAGGCAGGAATTGCCTGTGCCACTCACACACAGGCAGGAATGCCTGTGCCACTCACACGCAGGCAGGAATGCCTGTGCCACTCAGCCCGTTGAAATGCCGCCACGCTGCCGATAGAATGTCAGTCCGGCTTTGAAAATGTGGCGGCTCTGCGTCCTCCTGGCACTGGTGGCGACATTGTTAGGGGGACTGATCTGGTGGCTGTTGCGGCCGGGCGACGCGCCGCCGCCTCCGCTGACCGCGGCCAGGCTCAGCGGCCTGCGCGGCTACGTGGATCAGCCCGCGCTGTCCCCCGATGGCAGCCGCGTGGCCTTCATCTCCAACCGGGAGGAGCGGGAGAACATCGACGTCTACGTGAAGCCTGTCGGGGGGGGCGCGGTGGTGCGCCTGACCACGCATCCGGCCGTGGAGTGCAGTCCCGCGTGGTCGCCGGACGGCCGCTGGATCGCCTTTCTGCGCGCCGCGCGCGGCAGCTTCCAGGCGCCGAGCGACGTGGTGATGATCCCAGCGTCGGGCGGGCCCGAGCGCAAGGTCGCCGAAGTCAACGTCCAGCCGGACTGGTACTTCCTGCCCGGTCCGTTTCTGGCCTGGGCGCCGGATGCGACCGCAGTGGTGGTGTGCGACCGGGGTTTGCCGGAGGAGCCGGCGGGGCTCTTTTGGCTTTCCGTGGAGACGGGCAGCAAGCAGAGGCTGACCACTCCTCCCTTCGGTGCGCCGGGGGACAGCGGGCCGGCCTTCTCCCCCGATGGCCGCACGCTGGCCTTCGCGCGCTTCCGAGGTTTTGGCGTCAGCGACATATACGTGCTGCCACTGACGGTGGCGCTCACCCCGGAGCGCGACGCCGAGCGGCGGACCTATGAGAACCGCTTCAGCGCCATGCCGGCGTGGACTCCGGATGGCAAGGAGATCGTCTACAGCTCGTGGTCCGGCGAAGGGTACGTGCTCCATCGAGTGAAATCCGGCGGCCCGGAAGTCCCCGAGACGCTGGGGAACGCCGGCCAGGGAGGGACCTATCCAGCGCTGTCGGCGCGGGCGCGCCGCCTGGTCTACGTGCGGTCTACGGACGGCGAGAACATCCGCGGCATCCAGCTTGCCGGCATGGGCGGCCAGGCGCGCGAGTACCAGCCCCCCATCAACTCCGAGCGCTTCGACGGGTTCCCGGACTTCTCTCCCGATGGGAAGAGAATCGCCTTCACCTCGGCGCGCTCCGGGAGTCTGGAAATCTGGAGCTGCGCCAGCGAGGGCGGCGAGTGCGCGCAGTTGACCTCGTTGAAGGCGGGTTTCACCGGCTTCCCGCGCTGGTCGCCCGATGGCGAGTACCTCGCCTTCTTCTCGAACGTCGAGGGGCAGAACGAGGTGTTCATCATCCCGGCCGGAGGAGGCCGGCCGCGCCGGCTGACGGACGACCCGGCGGACGACATTCTCCCGGCCTGGTCGCGCAACGGCGACTGGATCTACTTTGCCTCCGCTCGCACGGGCCGCTACCAGGTCTGGAAGGTGGAGGCCGCGGGCTCGCTGGGCTCACCGGCTCAGGTGACGCTGAACGGCGGGTTTGCGGCGTGCGAGTCCAGCGACGGCAAAGCGCTGTACTACTCCAAGGACCGGCGGTTTCTCACCAGCCTCTGGCGGATGTCCGTCGCCTCCGGGGGGCGGGAGGCCAAGGCGGCGGACTCCGTTTTGGCGGGCGGCTTTGCGGCTGCGGAGCAAGGACTCTACTGCCTGATCCCCACGCCGAATTCCTGGCTCGGAGCCTCGCTTCAGTACTTGGGCGCGGCGGGCGGCAAGCCGCGGCTGGTGATGGCGCTCCAGAAGCCGGTCCAGTACGGCCTCAGTGTGGCGCCCGACGGGCGCACGCTGGTGTTCACCGCCATTGACCGGGCACCTGGGGAGCTCCTGCTGGTGGAGAACTTCCGGTGAATGGGGGGCCGCCGGGCCCGCGTGTGACATAATGGAGGAAAAGCTCCCTGGGGAGGCCGTCCGAATGAATAGAACCTTTTGTCTCCGTGATGCGGTGAGGCTGGCGATGAGTGCGGCGCTGGTGGCGTCACTCGCCGCCGCACAGCAGCCCAGCCCGGCGCCATCTCCCCAGACGCCGTCCCCGTCCACTCCCACCACCCCGAGCACACCAACGACGCCCTCGATCCCCACCACGCCGACACCTCCCGGCCAGGAGCGGGGCCGCCAGCCGGAGTTCGGGACGCAGCGCCAGCGGGAGACCTTCCCCGAAATAGCGCGCCCGATCTTCCTCTCCGGGCGCGTGATGATGGAGGATGGCACGCCGCCGCCGGACTCGGTGGTCATCGAGCGGGTGTGCAGCGGCGTAGTGCGGCCGGAAGCCCACACCGACTCGCGGGGTCACTTCAGCTTCCAGCTTGGGCAGAGCGCCGGGATGCTGGCGGACGCCAGCGTGGGTGCGGTGACCGATCCCCTGGATTGGGAGAATCGGCAGCAGGCCGGCACGCTCGGCCGGTCGGGAAGGGCTCTCACCGAACGCGACCTGATGAGCTGCGAACTGCGCGCCGCGCTGCCCGGTTTCCGCTCCGACGTGATCAGCCTGGCGGGGCGGCGCGTGATGGACAACCCCGATCTTGGCGTTATCATCCTGCGGCGTTTGGGCAACGTCGAAGGCACCACCATCTCCATGACCAGCCTGCTGGCCCCGAAGGACGCCAAGAAGGCGTACGACAAGGGCCTGGAGGCCGCCCGCAAGAAGAAGTACGAGGACGCCCAGAAGCAGTTCGAGAGGGCGGTGGGGTTGTACCCCAAGTATGCGGTGGCGTGGTTCGAGCTGGGCGCGCTGTACGAGCGGCAGAAGCAGGTCGAGCAGGCCCGCAAGGCGTACGCCGAGGCTCTCCAGGCGGACTCGAAGTTTGTCAAGCCCTACCTGCAACTGGCTCAGATCTCGGCGCAGGAGCGCAAGTGGGACGAGGTGGCCGAGACCACTGGGCGCATCCTCAGGCTCAACCCGGTGGATTTTCCTCAGGCCTACTTTTACAACTCCGTGGCCCAGTTCAATCTGCGCAACCTCGAGGCCGCCGAGAAGAGCGCGCGGGACGCGCTGAAACTGGACGTGGCGCAGCGCATCCCCAGGCTCGAGCACCTGCTGGGAGTCATCCTGGCCAACAAGCAGGACTACGCGGGGGCCGCCGAGCACATGAAGAACTACATCGACCGCGCCCCGGGCGCCTCCGACATCGACACGGTGCGCAAGCAACTGGTCGCGATCGAGAAGTTGCTCGCCGGGCGGGCGGCCCCGCAACCGTAGCCGGCGGCTCGAACGTCCCGTTTCCGGTACAATTCCTGGACGGAGGTGGCAATGGCTCATCCGTCTGAGGCGGGCGTGGGGCGCCGCCGATTTCTGGGATCCGCCAGCGCGGGTCTTCTTCTGTTGAAGCCGGAGACGGTTTTCGGCACGCAGGCGAACACCGCGGTCGAGGTGGGCATTGTGGGCTGCGGCGGCCGCGGCAACTGGATCGCACCGTTCTTTGTCGAGTTCACCGGCGCCCGGGTGGTGGCGCTGGCGGATCCCTTCCGGGACCGGCTGGAATCCACGCAGGAGAAGCTGAAAGTGGATTCTTCGCGGCTGTATGGCGGGCTGGACGGCTACCAGCGGCTGGTGGTCTCGAAGCTGGACGCGGTGGCGATCGAGAGCCCGCCCTACTTCCATCCCGAGCAGGCGGAGGCGGCGGTGGCGGCCGGCAAGCATGTCTTTCTGGCCAAGCCCGTGGCGGTGGATGTGCCCGGCTGCCTGAGCATCGCCTCCAGCGGGGAAAAGGCCAAGGGCAAGCTGAGCTTCTTGGTGGACTTCCAGACGCGCGCCCAGCCGGTGTTTCAGGAAGCGGTCGAGCGCGTGCGTCGCGGGGAGATCGGCACGCCGGTGATGGGTCACGTCTTCTACCACACCGGGCGGCTGCGGCGGCAGGACAAGCCCGGCATGTCCGCCGACGAGGCGCGCCTGCGC
>CAZIRH010000309.1:0-5935 GCA_964541065.1 uncultured Solibacteraceae bacterium | reverse complement strand
CCGTGCGTGGCGGTGTGGCTGTCGCCGCAAACGATGGTCATGCCCGGCTGGCTCAGGCCCAGCTCCGGCCCGATCACGTGCACCACGCCCTGGCGCGCGTGCCCCAGGCTGTAGCAGGGGACGCCGAACTCGCGGCAGTTGGCCTCGAGCTGCGCGATCTGCGCCGCCGAGACCGGGTCGGTGACCGGCCGCGGCGGGTCGGTGGTGGGTACGTTGTGATCCGCGGTGGCCAGCGTGAGATCCGGCCGGCGCACCTTCAGCCCCCGGCGGCGCAGCCCGTCGAAGGCCTGCGGCGAGGTCACTTCGTGCGCCAGGTGCAGGTCGATGTAGAGCAGCGACGGCGCCCCGGGCTCCTCGCTCACCACGTGCGCGTCCCAGATCTTCTCGATGATGGTACGGGCTCTGGTCATTTCAATGACTCTAGTACGGCGTCTCCCACCTGGCTGGTGGTGGCGGGCGCACCCGCGGGCTTCAGGTCGGCGGTGACGCGCCCGCTCGCCAGCACCGCTTCTATGGCCGCGTTGATGGCGGCAGCCTCCTCTTTCAGCTCGAAGCTGTACTCCAGCATGGCGGCCACCGAGCCGATGGCGCCCAGCGGATTGGCCTTGTTCTGCCCGGCGATGTCCGGCGCCGAGCCGTGCACCGGCTCGTACAGGCCCACCCAGGCGCCCGAGGGCTTCCGCGCGCCGACCGAGGCGGATGGCAGCATGCCGATCGAGCCGGCCAGCACCGCGCCCTCATCACTGAGGATATCGCCGAACATGTTCTCGGTGAGCAGGATGTCGAAGCGGCGCGGGTTCAGGATCAACTGCATGGCGCAGTTGTCCACCAGAATGTGCTCGAGGGCGACGTCCGGAAACTCGGCGGCCACCTCGGTGACCACGCGGCGCCAGAGCTGGGAGTTCTCGAGCACGTTGGACTTGTCGGCGCTCGCCAGCTTGCGGCGACGGCCGCGCGCCAGGTTGAAGGCCATGCGGGAGACGCGCTCGATCTCGGCCCGGGTGTACACCATGGTGTTGACCGCGCGCTCCTCGGCGCCGGCGCCCGAGATGCCGCGCGGCGTGCCGTAGTAGATGCCGCCGGTGAGCTCCCGCACGATGATCAGGTCGGTGCCCTCGACCAGGGCGTTTTTCAAAGGCGAGGAATCCAGCAGCGCGCGCCAGGCTCGCACCGGGCGGAGGTTGGCGAACACTCCCAGCGCCTGGCGCAGCCCGAGCAAGCCCTTCTCGGGCCGCTGCTCCGGCGGGGCGGTGTCGAACTCCGGCAGGCCGACGGCGCCCATCAGCGTGGCGTCGGCTTCCAGTGCCAGGCGGAGCGTCTCCTCCGGCAGCGGCGTGCCGGTGCGGTGGATGGCGATTCCGCCCAGCAGACCTTCCTTCAACTCCAACTGGTGCTGGTGCTTTTGAGCGACGCGCCGGAGCACGCGGACGGCCTCGCGAGTGACTTCGGTGCCGATCCCGTCTCCGGGGAGAACAAGAATGTTGAGGTTCATGGTGGGGTCTCGGGTGGCAGGCTAACTGGCGGGGAGGGGTACCACTTCGCGCGCGACCGCCGCGATCTCCTCGTTGGTCACGCCCTTCTTGCGGTCGGCCAGGGCGCTGAAACGCTCGTAGACCTCGTCCAGTTGCTGCCGGGTCAGGGAGAAGCCCAGGTCCTGGCACCGCTGGTTGAGCGCGTGCCGCCCGCTGTGCTTGCCCAGGATCAGCCTACTCTCGGGGACCCCGACGCTGTGAGGGTCCATGATCTCGTAGGTGGTGCGCTCCTTCAGGAAGCCGTCCTGGTGGATGCCGGCCTCGTGCGCGAAGGCGTTGCTGCCCACCACGGCCTTGTTGGGCTGCGGGCCGAACGAGATGAGCTCCGCCAGCAACTGGCTGGCCGGGTAGAGCTGCTCGGTGACGATGCCTGTCTGGTAAGCCAGGCGGTCCTGGCGGGTCTTCATGATCATGACGACCTCTTCCAGGGCGCAGTTCCCCGCGCGCTCGCCGATGCCGTTGATGGTGCACTCGATCTGCCGCGCGCCCGCCTGCACGCCGGCGACGGAGTTGGCTGCCGCCACGCCCAGGTCGTTGTGGCAATGCACGCTCACGATGGCCGTGCCGTTCAGCGCCCCAACCACCCGGCCGATGATCTCGCCTAACTCGTCCGGCAGGCTGTAGCCCACCGTGTCCGGCAAGTTGATAGTGCGGGCCCCGGCGGCGGCCGTGGCCAGGGAGATCCTCTCCAGATAGTCCAAGTCGGTGCGCGTGGCGTCCTCGGCTGAGAACTCCACGTCGTCCGTGTAGCGGCGCGCCAGCTCGACCGCTCGCACGGCCTCCTCCAGCACCTGCTCCCGGCTCTTCCGCAGCTTGTGCTTCAGGTGAATGTCGCTGGTGGCGATGAAGGTGTGGATCAGCGGGTGCTGGGCGTGCTCCAGAGCGCGGGCGGCCCGTTCTATGTCTAGCGCGCAGGCTCTGGCGAGTGCCGCCACCCGCGCCGACGGGAACTCACGGCTGATGGCGTCCACCGCCTCGAAGTCGCCTTGCGAGGCGATCGGGAACCCGGCCTCCAGAATGTCCACGCCGAGCTCCAACAGCTTGTACGCCATCCGGATCTTTTCCGGCACCGTCATGCTGCATCCGGGCGACTGTTCGCCGTCCCGGAGCGTTGTGTCGAAGATGTAGACGCGATCGGTCATGTACTCCGCCCGCGCTCTGGGCTCTCGGTCCCGGCCGCCGGCCTGTTTCTCCGGCGGCTGGGCACAGGGACATTATGGGGTGCGGGCGCCAATTTCGCAAATTTATATTTTTCTTGCCACAGATAAGCCCCTGTGATAACATAAGACTGATTAATCCGACCAGCGGAGGCCATTAGACCTATGGAGTTCTACCTGCTACAGACCTTCCTCACCGTCGCCACCGAGAAGAGCTTTTCGCGGGCGGGCGAGAAGCTGCTCCGCACGCAGCCCGCGGTCTCGCTGGCGGTGCAGCGGCTGGAGGCCGCGCTGGGCGAGAAGCTCATCGATCGCTCAGGAAAGGAGCTGCTGCTGACCGATGCCGGGCATATTGTGGTTGAGTACGCGCGGCGGTTCGAGAATCTCCGTCAGGACCTGGAGAACGCGCTGGCGGAGCTGCGCGACAACGCCGCCGGGCGGCTGGTGATCGGCGCGAACGAATCCACCACCCTCTACCTGTTGCAGCACCTGGAGCAGTACCGGCGCAGCTACCCCAAGGTGAAGGTGCAGGTGCGGCGTAGCCTTTCCAGCAAGATTCCTTCCCAGTTGATCGACGGCGACCTGGAGCTGGGCGCGATCAGCTACGATCCGGGCGACGACCGGCTGGTGTCCACCGTCATCTACGCGGACCACCTGTCCTTCGTGGTCTCGCCCAAGCACCGTTTCGCGCAGCGCAAGGCGGTCTCGATCACCGAACTGGGCATGGAGACTTTCATCGCGCACAACGTGGTCTCCCCGTACCGCGAAGTGGTGCTGCGCGAGTTCCAGCGGCACAAGGTGGCGCTGAACATGGACGTGGAGATGCCCACGGTGGAGACCATCCGGCGGCTGGTGCAGCGCAACGAAGGGGTGGCGTTTCTGCCGCGCATGTGCGTCGAGCAGGAGATCAAGCAGAAGCTGCTGTGCGAGGTGGAGGTCAAGGAGATGCGCGTGGAGCGCCACATCCGGCTGGTCTACCCGGCGCGCCGCACGCTCAGCCACGCCGCGCGTGCGTTCCTGGAGCTGGTCAAGGGGAAGGCCGAGGGGTGAGGGGGCGCCGGACTGGAGAAGCTGCCGGCGCCGATCGCGCGCCGGCGCGCGCGGGGTGTGGATGATCACGCCGTTGTAACGCCGTTGCAAAAGCATCCCCACCCAGGGTAGGATTATACACATGGAGATCGTCAGGCAGAACAACCCCTATACGCCGGCGCAGGCGGCGGCGGTGACTGGTCTTCCTTTGCCTGCTGTTCACAAGGCAATCGAATACCGTCTGATCCGGCCGAAGATTGTTCGTGAGGGGCGAAGCCTCTGTCGGTTGCTCTCGCGGCCCCAGGTGCTCTATCTCCAGCTTGAAGCCAACGGGCTGCGGTGCCTGCCCCTCGCGACACGGCGGCAAATCGCGCGAGCCGTGGAGCAGGCGCCCAATGTAGACATGGTTGCGGTTTCGCAGGGAAGCGCCCTGGTTGTGCAAGTCAGGTCTGCCCGGAGGCAGATGGAAGGGGCGCTTCGGCGCCTCACTCGGGCCGAGCGAATGATTGTGTCCGATCCTGACATCATGAAGGGCACACCGGTCTACCGCGGAACCCGCGTCCCGGTTCATGCCATCGCGGACATGCTGGCCCAGGGAACGACGGTGGAGGAAATCCTTGAAGGTTACCCTGCGCTCACTCGCCAGGCAGTAGAAGTGGCACCCGTCTTCGCCAGGGCGTTTCCACGCCGGGGACGCCCGCCCGCACGTCCATGGTCGAGGCGGCAACCGCGAAGAGTCACCCACAACCGGCTGGCGAGCTGATGAGACTGCTGATCGACGAGTGCTTGCACACCTCGCTCGTAACCGCAACGCATGAGGCAGGCCACGCCTGCGATCATGTGAACTTCATCGGACTCAGTGACTGCAAGGACTGGCAGTTGATGGCTCGAATCCGCGCCGAGGGATACACCTTCGTCACGAACAACCGCGTTGATTTTGCCGCACTTTATGGTCGGGAGGAAATCCATCCGGGACTCATCATCATCGTCCCTAGCGTCGCTCCGAGGCTCCAGCGCGAGCTCTTCCGGGCCGCCCTGGCCCACGTCGGAAACCGTCAGCTTGTGAACGCTCTGCTCGAGGTTGACATGACGGATGGGGGCATCAGGTGCCAGGAGTTTCTCTATCCTGACCGGTAATCGTCAGGGCGCGACCGGTGAGGGCGGGAGGTGCGTCAGCCTGTCGAGGCCTCGGTCTTTCTGCCGCACAATTCCCGCAGAATGCCCAAAATCCCGCGGTCTTCCCGCACCCCTGAAGTCGGCCGCCGCACGCTCAGCCACACCGCGCGGGCTTTCCTCGAGCTGGTCAAGGGCAGGGGGGAAGGGTGAGGGGCTGCGGGCGGACCTGCGCCGGCAGCCTGCTGAGGATAGCCTCCAGCAGCTCACGCACCAGAGCGGCGGTGGACCGAGCCTCCTCCGGTGTTGGCCGGTACGGGGCGCCCGGATACCGGAAGCGCGAGGCGTACTTGGTCAGCCGGTCGGCCTGATCCGTCAAGGGCGTCAAAGTGTCATCGATCTCCGTGCACTGCGAACCCAACTCGTCCAACTCGTGTACTCGCCGGAAGGGAACGTCGTGCCACGTCAGAAAGGCCTTCAGAGCCTTCTCGCCCGCCTGCTGGCAATGAAACGGCGCGTCCTCCGGATCGGGAGGGTCGGCCGCCAGCAGAACATCGATTCGGCGGAGATCTTTCACGGCCTCCTGGAGCCAAGCCCTGGTATCGTCGGTTCGCAGCGAGTCAGCCCCCATACAGCAGCTTTCCCTCTCGCAGAACTGTCGAGGGCAGCGAGGCTCTGAGGGCGAGGCGCGACTCAAAGTCGCTTTGCGTCCACACCAGGATGTCCTTGGCTACTCCCAGCCCGCGAAGAGCATGGTAGCCGGGATCACAATCGCGGAGGGATGCAGGCGCTGCGTCGGGAACCACGATCATGATGTCGAAGTCGCTGTCCGGCCCGGCCTCGCCCCGCGCGACAGATCCGAACAGGTAGATTCTCTCGGGCTGGTAGGCGCTCACCAGGCGGCGGACCATTTCTGCGATCACGGGGTCATCCGCCGTAGGAGGCTGGGCCACCAGCAGCCGCGCTGTGGACATTTCACACCGCCTGTCTTCAGCATACACCGGGTTGCGCGGACGGGTCCTCAACGGCAGCGTAACGAAGGCGTGGCCTTTCTGCCGCGCATGTGCGTCGAGCAGGAGATCAAGCAGAAGCTGCTGTGCGAGG
>CAZIRH010000308.1:0-5942 GCA_964541065.1 uncultured Solibacteraceae bacterium | reverse complement strand
CTGGTGAACGGGAAGATGACGCCGCAGACACCGGCATCGAGCACGCGCTTGGCGGTCCACAGCTCGTTCACCGGGACGCGCGCGAAGGGCACGGCGGGCGCGGAGCGCGTGGCCAGCACGATGTGGCGCAGCGTCTCGAGCGTCACCGGCGAGTGCTCCATTTCGATCCACAGGAAGTCGAAGCCCAACGAGGCGGCGTAGGCGGCCACCTCGATGCTGGCCACCGTGATGGTCAGCCCGAAGACCGGGTCGCCCGCGCGCAGGCGCTTGCGGACCGGGTTCTCCCAGGGTTCTGTCGTGGGCGGCGGGGAAGCGGAACTCATAGTGTGCTCGTTCATTCTATCCCGTCGCGGGCGTAAGATGGTTTCTGCGGCCCTTATGACGAAGGAAGAGATCCTGCTGGCCCACCGGGAGTTCCTGTTTCCGGCGGTCTTCCACTACTACCGCGAGCCGCTGGTGATCACCCGCGCCAAAGACCAGTTCGTCTGGGACGCCGACGGCCGCCAGTACCTGGATTTCTTCGGTGGCATCGTCACCGTCAGCGTGGGCCACTGCAATGAAGAGGTGACGCGGCGGGTGCACGAGCAACTGGACCGCCTCCAGCACGTCTCGACGCTGTTCCCCACCGAGCCGCAGGCGGCGCTGGCGGAGAAGATCGCCTCGCTCACGCCGGAGGGGCGGCTCACGAAGTCTTTCTTCACCAACAGCGGGACGGAGGCCAACGAGACGGCCATCCTGGCGGCGCGCTGCTACACGGGTTCGGAGGAGATCATCGCGCTGCGGCATTCCTATCACGGGCGGTCGGCGCTGGGGATGAGCCTGACGGGGCAGGCCACCTGGCGTCTGGCCGGGGCGACGCAGCCGGGCGTGGTCCGGGCGCACAATGCGTATTGCTACCGGTGCCCGTTCGGCCTCGCGTATCCCGGCTGTGAGGTGCGTTGCGCGCAGGACGTCGAGGACCTGATCCGCACCAGCACCTGCGGGCGGGTGGCGGGCTTCATCACCGAACCGATTCAAGGAGTGGGTGGTTTCATTACGCCGCCGCCGGAGTATTTCCGCATCGTGGCCGAGATCGTGCGCCGGCACGGCGGCGTCTTCATCTGCGACGAGGTGCAGACGGCCTGGGGGCGCACCGGCGGCAAGTGGTTCGGCATCGAGCATTGGGGCGTCGTGCCGGACATCATCACCAGCGCAAAGGGCCTGGGGAATGGCCTGCCGATCGGCCTGACCGTGGCGCGTCCGGAGGTCGCCGACGCCGTGCGAGGCGTGACCATTTCCACTTTTGGCGGCAACCCGGTGGCCGCCACGGCGGCCCGGGCGGTGATAGACTTCATCAAAGGGAACAACCTGCTGGCGAACGCCGCCGCAACCGGCGCGTACCTGCGGGAGAAGCTGCTGGAGCTCCAGGAGAAGTGTCCGCTGATCGGCGATGTGCGCGGCATGGGGTTGATGCAGGCTGTCGAGCTGGTGCGCGATCGTCGCACCAAGGAGCCGGCGCCCGCGGAGGCGCTGGCGGTGCTGGAAGGCGCCCGGGAGAATGGTCTGCTAGTGGGCAAGGGCGGCCTGTACGGCAACGTCATCCGCGTGACGCCGCCGCTCAACGTCGGCAACGCGGATGTGGAGGAATTCGGCCGGCGGCTGGAGGCGAGCTTCGCCCGCGGCCAGGGGAGTACTCAATCATGAACGAGCGCGCTTTTTATAACGAGTCGCAGACCACCAAAACCATCACGCTGAACTGCCCGTTTTGCCGGTCCGCGAACACGTACCAGCTCCGCTGGCTGGTGCGGAAGAAGAAGGACCGCCTGCTGGGCAAGGCCGACGACGAGGACCGCGCGCGCTTCCGCAAGGCGCAGAGCTACATGGTGCTGCTGGACGAGAAGGTGGCCTGTCGAAACCTGACCTGCCGCAAGCGCTTCGACGTCTCGGGCATCAAGACCATGGCCTTCCTGTACTCGACCGCGGGCCTGCCGCAGGTGGACTGAAACCTATCCTACATCTTCGGCTGGCTGGTGGGTTACTGGGCGCTGCTGGGGCTGGTGGTGCCGGCGGTGCGTTTCCCGTACGACTACGCCTGGTTCGTGGGGCTGGCGGTGGCGGGCGGGGCGCACTGGGCGGTGGGGAGGGCGTCACGGACAGGGAGTATGGTGGGGAGTGGGGCAGAGGTGGCCTGATGGAGAAGACCTTTACGGCCGTCTTTGAGAAAGCGGGCGACTGGTACATCGCCTATGCCGAGGAGCTCCCCGGGGCAAACACCCAAGGTAGAACGCTGGACGAGGCGCGGGAGAATCTCCGGGAGGCCATCGAGCTGGTGCTGTCGGCGAGAAGCCGCAAGGACCTCGGAGTGCCGCCGCCGGGGTCGGGGTGTCAGACCTGGAGCCGATGAAAGTCTTCATTTCGTCCGTAATGCGGCGCAGCTTGGAGGATGTCGCCGCCGAACGTGAAGCCGCTCGCGATGCGGTCAAGTCTTACGGACTGGTCTTCACGCCCTGGGCCTTCGAAAACGAACCTGCCTCCACAAAGCGGCTCCGCGATTCCTACATCGATGAGGTGAAGACCTGCGATCTCCTGCTGCTGATCGTGGGGCGCACGATGACGCCTTCCGTGCGGGAGGAGTTCGACACCGCGCGGCACTGCGAGAAGCCCATCCTGGGCTTTGCGAAAGACGTCCCTGACCGTGAAAAGGAAGCAGCTGATGTTCTTCGGCTGCTTGATGCCAAGTACGATACCTTCACCCACGCCGCTGATCTCGGCGCGAAGGTGAAGGCCGCACTGGGGCAGGAGATCCTGCATCGGGCGAGGCCAGGTGCCGGGGCATCCCACCCTGGGGATGCCATTGCAGAGCTGCGGGCCCTGGGGCCTCGGGCAATTGTCCGCCTGTCGCCGCTTGTTCCGCACGACAAGGGGGATGAGTTCGTCCTGGCCGAAGTCAAGTCCGATCGCATCACCCTAGAGAAAGGATCGAGTGACCACACGGTCACCATTCCCAGATCGCGCGTTGCCGAGCTTCTGCCGGTAGGGCAGCGTGAACCTCCCACAGTGTTGCTGGATGGCCGCTTGCAGTGGATCACGCTCAAGGAGGAGTGGCGGTTCTTTCCAGAGAGGCCCGACCCCAACGACCCTCTTCGGCTCGGCCTGGCGCGGGAAGCCGGTCGGCACGAGCCGTTTGTCCTGTCGCTGGGGCAGCAGCTCGAAACCCAGGGGCTCCGCGTGGCTTGGTCGTGTCGCGACAAGCTTGCCGGCCGGTTGGCGGCTGGAACCCACCAGGTCTTTTACGACGAGGATGGCCGCTACCTCCTGAGCGCTGGTGCCGTCCTGCTCATCTCCTCCGCGCGGCAGTAACCGGCGCAGCTCCGGCCCGTTGGCCCCCTTGAGCTGCCCGCGGCGGGCCGGCCCGGCCCCGCCCGGCCGTCAACGCAACAGCCGACCGAGATCCTCGACAGTCAACTGCGCGTCGCGCAGGATGCTGCGCAGCACTTTCGGATGGAGCACCGTCCCCGAGTGGTACGCGACCGTTACCCGGCGGCCCAGTTGGTTCTTGAAGATCCTATGGCTGCCGGATTGGCGCACGAAGAAGAACCCCGCCCTCTCGATGACGCGGATCACCTCGGCCGCGGTGACCCGGGGCAGCCGTGCGCTCATGCGGCGACTTCAACCGTGGTGAGGCTGACGGATTCAGGCTGGGGAAGCTCGTCGCCGGATTCGAGTCTGTCGGCGACGTGAAGCTCGATGGCGTCGCGGATATTGGCCAGCGCCTCCTCGTAGGTGCTGCCCTGGGTGTAGCAGCCCTGAAGCTCGGGGCAGAGGGCGAAGTAGCCGTCCTGGTCCTTCTCGATGACCACGGAGAAGCGGTAGGTCTGCATCTGCCCTGATTCTAGCGCAGGTAGAACAGGCTGAGTCGCGGCAGGGAGGCGGACTCCAGCAGGCGGCGCTCGAGGAATTGCTTCTCGACCATGGTGAGCTGATCGGCGGTCATCCTGCTGCGGCAGGGGCGCAGATGATAGTCGAGATCGCGGCGGGCGGTGAGCAGGTCCTCTTCGGTCTGGGCCATGCGAGCGGCGGCGATCATCTTGTCTTCCAGCGCGGTCAGGCGGCGCTCCAGGTCTTCGAGGTCGTGGTAGTGCGCTTCCAGTTCGGAAAGCAGGCGGTCGAGCGCCGTGGCGATCTCCTCAAGAACGGCGCCGCGGTGCTGGCGCAACTGGGCGCCGCCGCCGGCCAGGTAGGCGCGTAGCTCATCCAGGGAGAACGGTGGCGCGGCGGGCCTGGCGGCGGTGGGCGCGCCGGCTCCGGCCATGGCCTGCGCTTCGGTCAGCACCCCCTGGGTGCAGTAGGCCAGAGAGTTGATCATGCGGACCTTGGACTTGCGGCTGCGCCACTTCTCGAAGGCCGCATCGATGCCGCGCAGCACCGCCTCCAGCGGCACGGCGGAGTTCTTCCAGGTCTCGATCAGCGCCCAGTCGAGCGGCGAAAGCAAAAACAGGCCCGTGCCCCGGGCCTTCTGAAAACGCTCCTCCACCTCGGTGAAGTAGTTGAAGTAGTTGTAGGACCAGTCCTCTGGTTCGCTCACCGCGGTCGGTTCCGTTCCCAGATCAGTTGCAGCCCTTCCAGGGTCAAGTTCTCGTCGATTTCGTTCAGGTAGCGGGAGCCGGGCACGATCAGCTCGGCCTGGCCGCCGGTAGCGATAGCGCGCGTCTCCGCTCCAAGCTGCTTGATGAGCCGCTCGAGGATCCCGTCGATCATCCCCACCGCGCCATAGTAAAGCCCGGCTTGCATGCTGGCCACGGTGTTGGTGCCGATCAGGCGCCGGGGCTCGCGGAAATCCACCAGGGGCAGCCGGGCGGTTTTCGAGAACAGCGCCTCGATGGAAATAGTGATGCCGGGGCAGATCAGGCCTCCGAGGTACTCGGCGTGGGCGGATACGGCGTCGAAAGTGATGGCCGTGCCGAGGTCCACCACCACGCAGGGGCCGCCATATTTGTGGAAAGCCGCCACGCTGTTGACGATGCGGTCGGCGCCGACTTCCCGCGGGTTGTCGTAGCGGATGGCGAGGCCGGTGTCGGTCTCGTGCGTGACGAACATGGCCTCGGTGTGGAAGTAGCGGCGGGCCATCGAGGCCAAGGCGAATTCGAGCGGGGGTACCACGCTGGAAATGACGATGCCGTCCACGCGGGCCAGGTCCAGCGAGAACAGGGTGAAGAGATTGCGGAGCAGGATGCCGAATTCGTCGGTGGTCCGCTCGTGGACGGTGCGCAGGCGCCAGTGCGCCTTCAGCCGGTCCTCTTCGAAAGTCCCGATGGTGATGTTAGTGTTGCCAACATCCAGTGCCAGCAGCATACGTGAGGTCCTCGCGATTCAATCTCCGGCGGCGGGACGCACGCCCCCCGCGGATATCAGGCTGGTGGTGCCGTCGTCCTGCTGTAGCATCAGCCAACCTGAAGAGTGGAGCCCGGCCGTCGTGCCGTGAAGCTGGCTGCCGCCCTGCTCGACTACCACCCGCTTGCCGCGCGCGTAGCTCGAAGCGCGGGAGAACAGGTTGACCACGGGCTCCCGGCCGCCTTCGAGCAGCATCCGGGCGAAGCTGTCCACGGCGCGCAGCAGGTTCACGAGCAGTAGTTCGCGCGAGTGCTCGCGCCCCGAGGCCAGGCGCAAGGAGGTGGCGCGCGCGGCAATCTCTTCCGGGAACCGGCCGTGATTGACGTTGATTCCGATGCCGGCGATGAAGGCCCCGCCGGCCGCCTGGACGAGGATGCCGGCGCACTTCTTCCCGGCGAGCAGCACGTCGTTGGGCCAGCGCAGATCGCAGGCCAGATCGGCGGTGCGGGCGATGGCTTCGCCGGTGGCCAGGCCCAGGGCCAGCGTAAGCACCGGCACGTCCTGGGCGGCCAGAGGCAGGCGCAGCACGATCGAGACGTAGAGTCCCGCGCCGCGCTCGGAATGCCAGCTTC